>JAYFPW010000002.1:0-274865 GCA_034927475.1 Candidatus Elulimicrobiales bacterium | reverse complement strand
TATTACTACTGCTAACTGGGGAACTGCTAGAAACATTACTATTGGTAACACTACTAGAAGTGTAAATGGATCTACTAATTACACTTGGACATATGCTGATATCGGAGCTTCTAACACTCTTTCTCTAGCTGGAGACATTCTTAACTCAACTGTGAATGGAGTCTTAGCTACAACCTCACTGGCTTCAATTATTCCTGCAACAACTAATTCCCTTATTTCTTCTGGAAACATTCTCACTTCTAATGTAAATGGTATTGTATCTAGTACTACCATGGTGAATAATCATTCTCTAGAGTATGCTAGTGGAGTATTTACTTCAACTGTGAATGGAATAACTGCTACTACTTCTTTAGGTTCACTAACTCTTCCATGGGGTTCTCTAACTGGAACTTTAACAAATCAAACTGATTTAAGGGATGCTTTAGATGGAAAAAGAAATGCTTTTATTGTCGCAACAACAACGACTGCGGCTTCTACTGCTGCTAAGATAGTTACCACTTTAGACGGTGCATATATTCCTACTGCTGGAGATGTATATTTACTTTCTTATACAGCTGGACAAACTGCCGCTTCAGCAACTTTGAATATTAATGGCTCTGGTGCAAAAAATGTTAGATTACAAAATGCCAACGCTGCGGCATTGGGACACACTACTGCTGCAGGAGGAGTTTTAATGTATTATTATGACGGCACATATTATCACTTAATCGGTTCTCAACAACAAAGTGATACTA
The DNA here is from genome assembly GCA_034927475.1 of Candidatus Elulimicrobiales bacterium. GTDB lineage: Bacteria > Patescibacteriota > Minisyncoccia > Phycocordibacterales > UBA5272 > UBA5272. The sequence goes on along the minus strand of JAYFPW010000002.1, from coordinate 274,131 downwards.
ATACCACATATACCGGTTGGGGATTCACACCTGCTGCTATTACTGTTAATACAACTGGAGCAATAAATAGAATGTATATTGCTAATTCTGCATCAGAATTAGTACTCACTTTACCAACCACTGCTGCTATCGGTTCCGTGATTGGTATTACCGGTTTAGGTACAGGAGGATTTAGAGTAGCTGCTCCTGCCGGAGATAATATTTTAATTGAAGGAAACAATACTGGCGCTGCTGGGTATATAACAGGAGGACAATTTGACACGGTTTATCTCATGAATACAGTAGCTAACACTACTTGGCAGGTCGTCGACTATACAGGAACTTTGGCAGATAATAATTCTATTACTTATGGAGTTTCTACAAAACTCAAATATTTTGCTGAACCATCTGCTACTCCTTCTGTAGCCCCATCTGTAGCTTCAGGTATAACAGGATCTATAGCTATAGGAGACTCTGCACAAGCAAATGCTATAAACGTAAATGCTATGGGAACAGGGGCTGGTAATGGTACTTCAGCTAACGCTTCTTCTTCTAACTTCTTTGGATATGGATCTGGTATGGGAGCAACCAACGCTTATCATTCTAATTACTTTGGATCCGGTGCTGGTTATTATGCTACAAACGCTTTCTACTCCAACTTCTTCGGTATCAATGCAGGATACAATGCGTCAAGCGCAGAATCTTCCAACTTCTTCGGTAGAAGAGCTGGAGATGCAGCAACTAATGCAGCCAACTCTAACTTCTTTGGATATTATTCAGGTAGAGGTGCCACTAACGCTTCTTTCTCTAATCTCTTCGGTTTCCAATCCGGTATGACCTTTACTGGAAACAACCTAGGCTCAAATAACATTATTATCGGTACAAATATCTCTCTTCCAAATGCTACAGCTAACTCTATGAATATTGGAGGTCTTCTCTTCGGTACAGGTCTTCAAAGTGATACAACAGGTGATCCAAAAATAATACCAACCTCTGGATCTAAACTAGGTATCGGTACATCCACTCCTGCTTACAAACTTACTGTACAAGATACAGCTAATCCTTTACAACTTGTTGGTATACAAACAGGAACATTATCTGATCAAGTTCTTACAGTAGATGCTGGAGGTGTAGTTAGACAAATCCCTACTTCTTCACTTGGTGGAGGAGGCGGAACTACTTTAAATTGGTATGCGGAAAACGTTACAGCTCCAACTACGGCTCCAATATCAACTGGTACAGGTTCAATTGCTATGGGTAATGGAGCTCAAGCTCTTTCATCTAATATGTTTGTGTATGGACAAAACGCAGGATCTTCTGCTTCCAGCGCTTCTTACTCTAGTCTTTTAGGATTCCAATCCGGTATGTCCTTTGCTGGTAACAACATAGGAGCAAATAATATTATTATTGGTACCAACATTTCTCTTCCAAATGCTACAGCTAACTCTATGAACATTGGAGGTGTACTTTTTGGAACAGGATTCTATTCTACCACTTCAGGAAATCCATTGACCACTCCTATTGCTGGAGGAAAGATTGGTATCGGAACAAATACTCCAGGATACAGATTGACTGTACAAGATACGGCTGATCCACTTCAATTGGTTGGGTTACAAACAGCTGCTCCTACAGATATGCTTCTCATGGTAAATGAAAGTACTGGTGTTGTACGAAGAATGTATTCTGGAACCTTACTCACAATGACAGATCCTAGGTATATAATGAATCAAACTGCTTCAGATCAATCAGCTAGTTTTAGAATTGATGGATCTGGATATATAGGAGCTTCTTTAGGTATTAGAGTCATCCCAACCTACACTCTCGACGTTGGTAACTCTAGCGTTTCTGGTATCGTTGCCCGCTTCACAAACTCTACTGGTAACTGTACCATTAATCCAAATAATACATCTCTCTCTTGTTCTTCAGATATTAATCTTAAAAAGAATATTGAACTATTAAATACAGCAGAAACCTTTACATTAACTACAGTGTCTCTAGATCCAAGCGGAACATCCACTTTAGATAAATTATCAAAACTAGAAGTAGTAAAATACAACTGGAATAGTGAAAATGATGGAGATGCAAAACATACAGGATTTATTGCTCAAAATATGGAACAAATCTTCCCAGACTTAGTTTCTACAGATCCGGTCTCTAATCTAAAAGCTATAAACTATGCTGGTATGACTCCATATTTGGTCTCCGCTGTAAATGAGTTAAATAGTAAATCTATATTTGCTAACACTGGCTCATTCAATTTAATTAACAACACTATCAGAACCTCACTTAATAACCTTTCTTTAAACCTAGCTTCTTTCTCCTCTGGTTCTGAAGAGCAAACCAATCTTCTTACTGATTTAGAAACTTTATTCTCTACATCTTCTTTAGCTTCGATTAAAGCTTTAACTAACACTTTAACTAAATCTAGCTTCTCTCTTAATATGAATAATAATGCTCTTACAAATATTAAAGCTTTAGAGAGTGCGAGTGGAAATTGGAGAATAACAGAGTCTGGAACACTTGAAGTAGAAAAACTTTGTATTAAAAATTCTGCTGGAAAATATATTTGTATAACAGGGGATGATTTAGAAAGACTTAGTATTGGATTGACGGCTCCTACACCAGAAAAACCAAGTAATGTTGATAATCTTACAACAGAGACTGAGGCATCAACACCTTCTTCCCAAAGTTCTACTTCAACAAGTTCTCCTGTGATTGAAGAAGTTACTGCTTCAAGTAGTGATACGCTCGTAGAGCCAGATACAAGAAGTAGCATTGCTGAAATTTTAGAAAACGTTCAACCGATAGTAGAAGAACCAGTTATTGATCCTATTAAAGAGCCAGTAGAGCCAGCGCCAGAAACACCTTAATAAATATATTAACTTTAATTTAAAGTGGTAAAAGCTATATTTTTGTGTTAAAATAGCCTTATTATTTAACTAAAATTAGCTTAATCCATAAGAAGGGTTTTTAAAAACTCTTAAAATTATATGCCGTTTTTAAAGAAAATTTTTAAATCTGAAGATGAAAGATTAATTCAGAAACTAAATCCAACAGTTGAAAAAGTTTTAGCTCAAGAAATGAAAATGAAAGAGCTTACAGACGAGGATTTGAAAAATACAAGTTTAGAATTGAAAAAGAAAATTCGTACAGAAATTAAAGAAAAAGAGGATTTGTTAAAAGAAAAAAATCTTCCAGATGATGAATTTAAAAAACAAAGCCAAAAAATCGTTCAAGAAATTTTAGATGAAAATATCGTTTTAGCTTTTGCTTTAGTACGTGAAGCTGCGCGTAGAACTTTAGCTATGATGCATTATCCTGTACAACTTGTCGGAGGTATTATAATGCACAAAGGATATATTTCTGAAATGAGAACCGGAGAAGGAAAAACTTTAGTGGCGACATTGCCTGCCTATTTAAACGGACTTTCTGGAAAAGGGGTGCATATTGTAACAGTAAATGACTATCTTTCTAAAAGAGATGCTGTGTGGATGGGTAGAATTTACGACTTTCTTGGTTTGACTGTTGGAGTACTTAACCATCAAATATCTTTTCTTTTTGATAGACATTCAATTAGTAAAATTAGTGAATTGAAAGCTGAAAATACAGACGAAGATATTGAAGAGACCGGAAGCTTTAAAATTGAAAATGAATATTTGAAAATTGTTTCCAGAAAAGAAGCGTACGAAGCGGATATTACTTACGGGACAAATAATGAATTTGGATTCGACTATTTGAGAGATAATTTAGTCTACAATCCAGAAGATCTTGTACAAAGAGAGCACAATTTTGCTATTGTGGACGAAGTGGACTCTATTCTTATAGACGAATCAAGAACCCCTCTTATTATTTCTTCAGAAGCTCAGGAATCTGACGAGCTTTATAAGAGATTCGCTCGTTTTGCAGATAAATTAATTGATGGAGAAGATTTTGATAAAGATGAAAAACAAAGAGCCATTTCTCTTAAACCGAGCGGTATAGAAAAAGCAGAAAAAGAATTTAATCTTGTAAATTTTTACGCTTCTGAAAATATTAAACTAGTGCACCATTTAGAGACCGCTGTAAAAGCTAAAGCTTTATTTATTAGAGAAAAGCAATATGTGGTTAGAGACATGCAAAAAGACGACGGCAGAATTCAAAAAGAAGTAATGATTGTGGATGAATTTACTGGACGTATGCAACCTGGTAGAAGATGGAGTGATGGACTTCATCAGGCTATTGAAGCTAAAGAAAATGTTCCAATTCAAAAAGAATCTAGAACTGTAGCTTCTATCACTTTCCAAAACTATTTTAGATTTTATAAAAAACTATCCGGAATGTCTGGTACAGCTAAGACAAGTGAAGAAGAATTTTTCAAAGTTTATGGTTTACCGGTAACAACTATTCCGACTAATAAACCTTCTCAAAGAGATGACAAAGCTGACCTTATTTTCCAAACTGAAAAAGGAAAACTAAAAGCTCTTGCTAAACAAGTAAAAGATCTTTTTGAAAAAGGGCAACCTGTACTCATCGGTACTATATCTATTGAAAAAAATGAACTAGTTTCAAAATATCTTGAAAGAGAAAGTATTCCTCACTCTATTTTGAATGCTAAAAATCACGAAAAAGAAGGAGAAATTATTGCGGCAGCCGGTAGAAAGCATGCGGTAACAATTGCTACAAACATGGCCGGTCGTGGAGTGGATATTAAACTTGGTGGCTCAAATCCAACTCAAGCCGAAAAAGATGAAATTAATGAATTGGGAGGACTTTTTGTGATTGGTACAGAAAGACATGAAGCAAGAAGAATCGATAATCAGCTTCGTGGACGTTCCGGAAGACAAGGGGATAATGGCGCAACACAATTCTTAGTTTCTTTAGAAGATGATCTTATGAGAGTTTTTGGTGGCGAATCCGTAAAAACTATGATGGGTAGATTTGGTTTGGCTGAAGATATGCCTATTAAATCAAAAATGGTCTCCAATGTTTTAGAGGGTGCTCAAGAAAAAATTGAAGGATTTAACTTTGATGCCAGAAAGCATACTTTACAATACGACGATGTGTTAAATCATCAAAGGCAACATATTTATGATAGAAGAAGAAAAGTTTTACTTTCTGATAGAGGAGAGCTCGATAAAGTATTGGCTGAACTCTATGAGGTTAGACCAGAGTTAGAAAAATTTGTTGAAGAAAGAAAAGAAAAATATGGTTCTGACGTATTTTACGAAGTTTTAAAGAGTATTTATTTACAAATTGTCGATCAACATTTTATGGCACATCTCGAACATATGGATAATATTCGCCAATCTGTAAATCTTCGTGCTTATGGACAAAGAGATCCTTTAGTAGAATACAAAAAGGAAGCTTTAAATACTTATCATGCAATGCAATCACAAATGAAAGAAGATTTCTATAATTTTGTAACACACATAGACAATGTGATTGCAAATTTAGAAGCGCAAAAGATAATGAAAGAATCCCAAATGAAGAATCAGACTTTTTCTAATAATAAAGAAGACGAAAAAGAAGATGAAAAAAAGAAAATTTCTAGAAATGATCCATGTCCTTGCGGTTCTGGTAAAAAAGTCAAAAAATGTGACTGTTCAGAATATAGTTATTTGAGAAAATAATTATCAAATTATAAAATTATGAAAGGTTTTTTTAAAAAAATTATTGTTAAAATTTTAACTTGGCAAGCTCAATTTTTACTTAAAAAAAATAATCCAAAAATTATAGCAATCACTGGTAATTTAGGAAAGACTTCAACAAAAGACTCTATCCACGCTGCTCTTAGAAAAAATCTTGTTAATGAAAAAGAGGATTCACTTGTCTTAGCTAGTAAAAAAAGCATGAATAGTGACACAGGAATACCTTTGACTATTTTAGGAATGGAATCTGGATGGGCAAACCCTGCTCTTTGGCTAAAAATTATCTTAAACGGTTTTGTAAAAATGTTTGATAAATTTCCTTATAAATATCTGATTTTAGAAATAGGCGCAGATATGCCAGGGGATATTAAAAAAGTTTGTGAGTTTATAAAACCGGACATTGTTGTTCTTACGGCTTTTGCTGAGGTGCCTGTGCATATTGAATTTTTTGGAAATGATAGAGAGTTATTGGTCAGAGAAAAAAAATATTTAGTTGAAAACTTAAAAGAGGAAGGAGTTTTAATTTATAATTTAGACGATAAGGATTGTGTAAAGATTGCAAAAGAAGCAGAAAGTCGAAATATTATTCAAAAATCTTTTTCACTTGAAAACCCAGAGGCTGATATTTTTGGTAAAAATATACAAGTTGAAATTGAAGAAATAAATAAATATGTAACAAAAATAAAAGGTGTTTCTGGGCAAGTCTTTTTAAAGGGTGCTGAAAATTATCATGTAAAAATAATTGGCAATTTAGGAGAAGCAATTTTTTATTCTATTTTACCAGCTATATTAATCGCAGACATTTTTAATATAAATATAGAGAAAACCATTAAAGATATTGAAAAAAATAAAAAGACAAAAGGGAGAATGAGATTATTAGAAGGCGTTTCAAATTCTACTATTATCGATGATACCTATAATTCTTCTCCAAAAGCTTTGACTCACGGTATTGAAGTTGTTAAAAATATAAAAATCCCAGGAAAGAAGATTTTTGTGCTTGGGGATATGTTAGAGCTTGGTAATTTTACAAAAGAAGAGCATGAAAAAGTGGGTGAAGAATTAGTTGGGGTAGCTGATATTTTAATTGTTAGTGGAGTTCGGGCAAAGTTTATTGGTGAATCAGCATTAGAAAAAGGAATGAGTAGAGACAATGTTTATTTTGTTCCTGGAAGTATTGAAGCCGGAAGAGAAACTTTACTTGTATTAGAAAATGAAATCGAAAAAGATTATAAAGAAGGAAGAGGGGAAAAAGAGCTCGGAGGTGATCTTATTTTTATAAAAGGATCTCAAGGGGCAAGAATGGAAAAAGTTGTAAGAATGGTTCTTAATAGAGACATGTATGATCCTGAAGAAGAATTAGTTAGACAAGAAAAGGTTTGGGAAAGAAAATAAAAAATAAAAACGCTCACATTTGAGCGTTTTTATTTTTAAAGATTTTTTATTTTCTTATAAGTCTTACAATCCAAATTAAGATAATAGCACCAATTACTGACACTAAAAGACTGTATAGATTAAATCCAGTTGCTCCTGCTTGGTTGAAAAAACTCATAACCCATCCTCCAATTGTGGCACCAAGGACACCTACAATGATATTGATTAATAGTCCTTGATTTGATCCCATAATTAAGCTAGCTATCCAACCAGCTAAAGCACCCAAAACAATCCAAAGTATTAGATTCATATTTATTTAATTAAATAACTTATAAATTCCCCACATAGGTATTTTACCATAAACAAATTAAAAATTAACACTTTAAGTGTTAATTTTTAAGAGAAAAAAGTTTTCTAAATTTATTTTTCAACGACTTTCTTTCCCACCTTCTTTACTACTTTCTTAGCTATTTTTTTAGCGGCTGGTTTACTTTTCTTTTCTATATTTTTCCAATTCTTTTTAAAAGAGTCTATTTCTTTAGTAACGTCTTCAAGATCGAGATTTTTTATTTTTTTATATTTCTCTCCAACTTTGTCAACTATTTTTTCATAAACAGGGCCAGAAATTTCTTCCATTTTTTCCAATTCTTCCATAATCTCTCCTTTCATTTTTACTGCCCAACCTTTTACAATTTTTTGATTTTTCTTTCCGTCTGGGCCAAAAAGCAAATAAGCAATAGCTCCAACAGCTGCAACTCCTACAGTTATGCCGGCTGCTGTTCCAGCATTATTATTTTGATTTGTTTTTTTCATGTATTTATTTTTTTTTGCTTCTACTTTTACTTTTTTGTAAAAATAGTTTTAATAAAGATGCAAATATGGAACTTTTTAATAAGTCCTCTTTAAAGGAGACTATATCGTCTTTTACTAATTCAAGCTGAGCTTGAAATCTTTTAACCTTTCTATTGATTCTTGATAAAACTACTATTACAAAAATTAAAATAACTACCAATAATAAAGTAATAACTATTACCGATATAGAGCTAATAAAGAAAAAAATGTCTGATCTTAAAATTGTTTCCATATGATATATTGTAGCATATCAAAAAACTAAAAATATATAACATGTTTAAAAAAGTGTTTAAAAGAGTCAAATTAAAAATAAAACTCCTAAAAATTGGCGTTTTAAATCAAAAAAAAGTCCGTAATTTCGATTTCGAATATTCTTGGCGTGGGCTTCATCTTGATGTAGCCCGCCATGCTGTAAGTTTACAATATTTATATAGTCTTATAGATAAACTTTCCGAGAATAATTTAAATAGATTACATTTACACCTTACTGACGATCAGGGTTGGAGAATTGAGATAGAAAAATATCCATTATTGCATGAAAAAGGGAGTGTGAGAAAAGAAACTGTAATAGAGAAAAATTTTCCTACTCCTTGGATGCCCTTTACTAAATATAAAGGTGATAAAAAAGAATATAAATTTTATTATACAAAACAAGAATTAAAAGCACTCGACAGATACGCTAAAGAAAAAGGTGTGACCATAGTTCCAGAAATAGATATTCCAGGACATGTGACAGCCATGCTCTATGCTTACCCAGAGTATTCCGCTGGCAAAGCTCCAAAGAAAGTCGAAACGTATTGGGGGATTTTTCCAAATGTTGTAAAGGATGATTCTAAAACTATCAACTTCTTAAAAGATATTTTTGATGAGCTTATAGAAGTTTTTAGTGGTGAATACATACATATTGGGGGAGATGAGGTTCCACTTAAAAATTATGACGGAGACAAAGAGAAATATAATAGAGTATTAAGAGAAATCGCTTTATATTTAAAATCTAAAAATAAAAAAGTCATAATGTGGGAAGATGCTTTCGAGGTTGCTTTAGAGACAAATTCAATACTAATGTGTTGGCAAGATATCTGGATTGGTAAAGATTTTATTAAAAAAGGTGGAAGCGCCATATTTTGTCCGGCCAATTATTTGTATTTAGATTATTATCAATCAGAAAAAAAGACAGAGCCATTAGCTATTGGAGGATATATACCCTTAGAGAAAATTTATAATTTTAAATTAGAAGAAGAGCTTGGATATAATTTCTTTAATAAACACGAGAAGCAGATTCTTGGAGTTCAGGCAAATCTTTGGACTGAATATTTAAATACAGAAGAAAAAGTGAATTATATGCTCTTTCCTAGGTTTTACGCTCTGGCTGAAGTGGCAAATAGAAGTAATAATAACTTTAAAAAGTTTAAAAATAAGTTAAAAGAGGAGGGCAGGTTATAGTTTTTAGAAAAAATGTGACCTTACGGGGAATCGAACCCCGGTTTTATCCGTGAGAGGGATATGTCCTAGCCGCTAGACGATAAGGCCAATTATTTTTGTTAATTTCGAACTTCTAAATTTTAGCATATTTTGGATAGTTTGTAAAAAGTATTGTAAAATAAGGGTTATTTTTACACTCATTTGACAGTTAAGAAATTCAGTTGTATAACTCTTGACTTTTTTATTTTGATTTGCTAATATATTTGCCTTGAGCGATAAGCTCATTTTTTGTTTATATATACAGTCGTGAATAGTTGGCGGGGCTTAAACCGCAACATTATGATAAAAAAACTACACAATACTCTTCTTGTCATGGCATTTATTCCATTACTTGCTATGTCAGCTCTAGAGTTAAATACAGTTCCGTCTGTAATTGTTGGTGATAATAACACCGCAAATACAACGGAAGAAGTCGTTACAAATGGTTTTCAACTTACAGACGTTGAAAAAGATAGACTAGAGAAAGCTCTCAAAATAAATACTTATTTTCATGAGAGAAGTATGCCACTCTTTGGTCACGGTATGCAATTTGTTTTGGTAGCGGAAAAATATGGTCTTCCATACGATCTCTTACCAGCAATTGCTGTTCGTGAATCATCTGGAGGGAAAAATTATATAAATAATAATCCTTTCGGTTGGGGGTCAGCAAAAATTCCTTTCTCTGATTTTAACGAAGCAATTGAAGTAGTTGGGAAAAATCTGGCTGGGGCAAACCCAAGGACCGCTAGATATTATGCTACTCCAGACGTTAAAAAGAAACTCTATTATTACAATGGTACTGTTATCAAAGGTTATGAAGACCAAGTAATCGCTATTATGAATAAGATTGATAAAACTTCAATCGATATCGACGTAGAACTAGCTTCTAAATAATTTTATTTTAAAAGTATTGAAACAAAAACCCACAGTCAGTTGTGGGTTTTTGTCGTTTTTAATTCTTTTAGACTATTTGGCTTCTTCTTTTGGTTTATCTAGTTTATTTAGCGGACTTTTGACGAAAAGTAAATAAACTACAAGTAAAATGCTTAAAAAGGTAATCAAGTCTGCCACTAAACTTCCCCAACCAAAAGTGATTTCTGTATAAGGGATAGTGTAAGTATAAGCTGACAAGTTTTCTCCTTTTCCAATCAAAGCTCCAACAATAGGATTAATGAAATTGACTACTATAGAATTGACTACTGCCGTCACAGCTCCACCGACTATAATACCTACAGCTAAACCAATAACTCCTTTTTCTCGAACAAAATTTATAAATTCTTTTTTCATAAAACTTTTTATTTAAATTATAAGCCAATTATACAGTATTTTTATAAAAAAGTAATTTTATGGTAGAATGCTAACTATTGGAGACGTGGCTGAGCTGGTCGAAGGCACCTCACTGCTAACGAGGCAGGGTAGAAATATCCTCATGGGTTCGAATCCCATCGTCTCCGCCAAATTGCACTTTCAGCGAAATTGAAAGAGGTTGCCTCGGCGCTTCGCGCCTCGGCATGGTATTTTTCCGCTATTTTGAAGGCATTTTTGAAATCCAAAACAAGACTTTTTAGAAAGAGCTTTGGATTGGGTAAGTAAAGGAAATATTGGTGAGTATATGAGTCGTCATAGATTTGATAAAAATATAAATGAATTAAAAAGATATTTTAATAGTGTCATCGATTGGGTATCTAGTGTATTTATTGATGTAGAAAGCGAAATGTCTGGTTTGGAATGGGGAAGACTGTATGAAGAATATTATAAAAAGTCTTATGATCCTAAAAAAGTTTCTAAAGAAGTACAAAAATTGTACGGAGATCCTTATGTAAAAAATAGAAAAGGAATATTTGAATATATTTTAGGTGGAGGCATAGATAGTAAACTTTTAGATATTAGAGTATTTGATGAAGCTACAAAAAAATCTGTTTACAAGACACAAACTGAAAAAGCAGAAAAAGAAGGTAAATCAAACTGTCCACTTTGTGCTATTGGTCATGAAGTAAATAAAGAAAAGATTTGGAGTTTAAGTGAGATGGATGCAGATCATGTTTCCGCTTGGAGTAAAGGAGGAAAAAGTGATATCAAAAACTGCCAAATGCTTTGCAAAACTCACAATAGGGCAAAAGGAAATAGATAGTAAAAATAAAGATTTTAATTCGTGTTAAAATATTCTTATACTTTATAAAATAAGGCTTTTAAATTTATGCTTGCAAATATACTCATTTTTGTTTCGGCTTTCACTTTAGTTATTCAGGGAGCGACTCTGGCGACGACATATTCTGTAAAACTTTCTCAAAACTTTAGATTTTCTAAACATGTAATGAGCTTTGTCGTGGTAGCTATTGTGGGTATTTTACCAGAAACTCTGATTGTAATTAATTCAGCACTAAAAGGTATACCAGAATTTGGACTCGGAACCTTATTTGGTTCAAATATTGCAGATTTAACATTGGTTTTCGCTATAATTATTTTTTATGCTGGAAGGGGATTAAAAATTAAAAGCGATATCTTAAAAGACATAAAGCTTTATCCTTTGTTTGTTTTATTGCCACTACTTTTCGGATTAAACGGTAATTATACAAGAGTAGAAGGAGCAATACTTATTATTATCGGTTTAGTTTTTTACTATTATATTTTTAAAAATGACGCTGAGAAAGTTCCGCATTTAGGGGAAAGGGAGGCAAAATTAAAAAATATAGCTTTTTTCCTTTTAGCAATGGTTTTACTTTTAGTAGGGTCTCATTATGTGGTGATTTCCGCTACAAGCTTAGCTAACGCTCTCCAGATCCCAGCTATTTTAATTGGTATTTTAATTATAGGATTGGGTACCACTATGCCAGAACTATTTTATTCTTTAAGGTCAGTTAAAAAGAAAGATGATGATTTGGCTGTAGGGGATTTATTGGGGACAGTTTTAGCAGATGTGACTATAGTAGTAGGACTTTTAGCTATTATTCAGCCTTTTTCTTTCCCGCCAAAAATTATATTTGTAACCGGAGCTTTTATGCTTGTAGCCTCTATTCTTTTAATTCGCTTTATGCATTCTGAAAAAACCCTTAGTAAAAAAGAAGGGTTTATACTTTTTGCCTTCTGGCTTTTGTATATTATTACTGAGTTTTTTGTTAATAGCATACACTAATTTTTTAATATTAAGGTAAAATAAACTTAAGATAAAAATATGAAAACAACAATAAAAATAATTATAATTGCTACAATTGGACTTGTGGCTGGGCTTATTTGGAATAATTATTTAGAAAAACAGGAGCAGGTTATAGAGCAAAACAATATGGAAAATGTAGCTTCTTCTACGCTTGAAGTTTCAACTACTACAGATACCATTTTCGCTGATTCCCCAGCAATTGTTCAAATTAAAGATCCAGAGACTGGCAATAGAATTCCTAGTCGATATGCTTGTATTGGAGAATATTGTGATGGAAGTATGTACGGAGATAATCACAAAGAAATATTTACAGTTATTCAAGTTCCTTTGATAAAAGATGGTACAACTATTGGTTGTGGAGCTGATATTTTTTATGCACCTCATGCTGTTCCGAAAACAGAAAAAGTTTTAGAAACAACTTATAGCTTACTTTTTGATATAAAACATGGTCCAGAAATTTCTACGGATGGTTTTAGAAATACAGTAGCTGGTTTTGAAAAAACTTTTTTTGATAAAGTTGTTTTAAATAACGGTATCGCAAAAGTATATTTAACTGGGAGTGTTATGAGTCCTGGAATTTGTGCTGACCCAGAATTTAAAGCGCAAATTGAAGCGGCAGCTTTCCAATTCGATTCAGTAAAAGAGGTACAGGTATATTTAAACGATAAAAGATTTGATTGGTGTATACTGGATCTTTCTGACGGGGAAGGTCCTTGTAAAGCTGGTCCTCAGTATTGGATTACCGTAAAATAAGGTCTTTTTTGAGTTATTAACAGTTAATTTATTTTAAACTTGCTTTACATATTAGGATATGCTAATATATAAATATGATAGATCAAAAAACATGTAAAGCTATAGGCAATAAAGAAAGACTAGGTCTTATCCTTTGCCTTGAAAAAGAAAAGACTGTAAATGATCTATTAGAGCTTTGTCAGCTTAGTCAATCAGCCCTTTCTCAACATTTGAAAATTCTTAGAGATAATAAAATAGTCTCCACAAGAAGAGAAGGAAAGCAGATTTTCTATAAGACTAAAGATAAAAAGTTTATTACAATTGGAAAGCTATTAAGTAAAAATTAAAATATGAAAACTGATAAAAATATTATAGTGTATTCTACTCCATCTTGTGTTTTTTGCGACCGAGTAAAAGTCTTTTTAAGTGAAAGAAATATCGCTTTTGAAGAAGCTGATGTATCTAAAGACAGAGCAAAAGCTATGGAAATGGTTGAAAAAAGCGGGCAGATGGGAGTTCCAGTTCTAGATATTGATGGAAAAATCGTAGTCGGTTTTCGTCCAGATGTTATAGCTGAAATTCTAGAATTGGAAGGTGCGAATTAAAATTTTTGTTAAAATCCTATTAATAAATAAAACCTTGAGAAATCAGGGTTTTATTTATTTAACCAAAACAATCTTTCTTCTTTTGACATCTTTTCAATGGAATAACGAAGCAAAGTTCTTTGTTTTTTTATTTTATCAAAATTTTCTAAAAGAAATTGTTTTAATTTTTTCTCGTCGACTCTTTTACCATATTCGCGAAGCATCCACCCGGAAGCTTTTTGAATTAAATCGTGAGAATTAATTTCATCTTTTTCAGAAAAAATTTTATTAAGTACTTCAAAAATGATATCTGGAGCATAATCATTTTTAAAAGGTTTAAGCATAAAAGCAAAAGTGGAAACAATGGCTATTCTTTTTAACCAAAGTTTTTCTTTCCAATTTTTTCCTTCAGAATTTTTATCACTAGCTATTTTTTTTAAGAATTTTACTCCGGAGCAATTTTTACTTTGCAGAGAATATTTTATTTTCAAATATTCACCAATAATTTTTGGAGCTGATAAATCTATTAAATCCCAACTATTTACATGCTTAATATTTTTTAAATAGAGATTGAAAATTTCTTCTTTTTTCTTTTTATTTCCTTTTTGAAAATTTTCAATAAGAATAAGCAAAGCCAAAAGTCTTTCTTCGTGAACTCTGGAATTTAAAAGCTTTTCCGTATTAGATAAAGACAAGTCTTTATAAACCCTTAAGAGTCTTCTTGCTTGCGGGACAGTTAGTCCGGTAAATATATCATCTTCTCCATATTCTCCAGGAGCGCATCTAAAAAAGCGCTTATTATTTTCCGCTCTTTGAATTGTGGAAATATTTAAAATATGATTACTTATTTCTTTTAAAATATCCTTTTGCATATTTTTTTATTTTTTAATTTCTTTCGCCAGAAAACTTTTTTTAAAAGACGGTATTGTAAGGGCGAGAATAAATATAAAGACCGCTAAAAATATCGAAGTGACAATATCGGGCCAATCGTGCACCTTTAAATAGAGTCTAGCAAAAATCGTTGAAACTAGCCAGAATATTGCAAATATTTCTAAAAATATTTTCCAGAATTTATTTTTAACATATTTTGCAATAAAGAATAAAAGTAAAAAAGTTGTTGTCGCTAAAGCGACATGCCCAGATGGAAAAGCGTAAGTTTTTTCTTCTACAAGAGCTAATAAACTTCGGGGTTTTTGAATTATATATTTCAAGATAATCACTGTGCCGATAGTTATTAAATAGTTAAAAAGTATAAATGCGGAAAGCTTTTTTTTATTATAAGAGAATAATAAAATTAAAGAAATTAAGGTTATTAAAACTATTAAAGCCATTTCGTTACCGAAAAAAGATACAGCTTTAAAGAAGGAAAAAAGAAAAGAATCCATATTTTAAAGGTTTATTTTTTATGTTACAATTATACCATTATTAAGGTGCTAGCTATTAATTTAAAAGTCAAAATATATGTCTCAAGATACAAAAAATACTTTTAACTCTGAAAGAGTTAAAAAAATCATTTCAACTCCATATTTTATTTTTGGAGTTTTACTCTTATTAGGTTTTATTATTTTAGGTTCTTTCTTTAAGTCTTCTTTAAATAATATTTCTGTACTTACTAATGCGCAAGGGATTACAGTTTCTGGAACAGCTGAAAGATATGTTACTTCTGATAAAGGAAGTCTGTCTATAGTCTTTAGAACTGATTCTTTATATGTTTCTGATACTCAAGCTATTAAAAATTTAAGCGATATTAGAGATAATATTACAAAGTATTTAATTAATTATGGTATAAGTTCTGAAAATATTGATATACTTTCTTTTTACACATCATCTCAATGCTCTCTTAGAGATAAGGACTCTTGGGATAATTGTTTAGGAAAAAGATATAATGATTACAACCAAACAATTAAAGTTTCTTCAGATGATGTAGATCAAATTAAAGATCTTTCTCTAAACCTAAATAGTGCTCTTAATAGTGAATTCGGATCTACTTTAAACTCTGCTAATATTTCTGTACAAAATACACAATATTTTTATACCGAATTTGATAATGTAAAATCTGAAATGCTAAATGAAGCTACCAAAAACGCTTTTGAAAGAGCAGAAGCTATTGCAAAATCTACAGGCAATTCTGCTGGAGCTGTGATTACTGCTTCTCAAGGAGTTTTCCAAGTCACTGCTAAAGATAGTGTAGATACTAGCGATTATGGCTATTATGATACCAGTACAATTGATAAGAAGATTACAGCTGTAGTCAGAGTTTCTTTTAAGGTAAAATAGAGAAATTTTAGATAAACAATATGAATAAGAATGTTCAAAAGGGGATTTTTCCTGACTGGTTTTCAGTTTCTAAAATCCAGAAATATACTAAAAAAGATTTTGATAAACTTTTGAAGGATTATTTTGAAAATAAAAAAAGAGTCTATTCAGAAATAAAATCTCTTAAAAAAGAAGAAAGAAATTTTGAGAATACAGTTTTAGCGCTAGAAAATTGTGACGATTCTTTTGATGACACTTTTCATCAAATAGGAGTTTTGTCTATAAGTCACACCAAAAAAGAATATCGTGATCTAGCTAATGATTTTGAAAAAGAATTATCTAAAAAAAATGTAGATATTGTCTACGACGATAAAATTTATAAAGCTATTCTTGAATACAGAGAAGGTAATTATCAAAAAGAAAAGAAAAGTTTGGATGAAAAATATGGAGTCGGCAGTGTAAAACTTTTTGAAGACATATGTAAAGGATACAAAAGAATGGGTTTTGACTTACCCAAAACAAAACAAAAAGAACTAAAAAATACAATTAAAAAACTCTCCAAACTTTCTATTGATTTTTCCAAAAATATTGATGAATATCGTGATTTTATTTTGTGTAGCCGAGAAGAGTTAAAAGGTTTGCCAGAAAATTTTATAAAAACTTTAGAAAAGGTAGAGGGTAAATATAAAATAACTTTAGACTACCCATCTATTTCTCCATTTTTACAATACGCTGAAAGTCGAGAAAAAAGAAAAGAATTGGTAGATAAAAATTATAAAAAAGGGGGAGTAAAGAATCTAAAACTTCTTTCGGAAATTGTAGAATTGCGAGATAAAAAAGCAAAAATTTTAGGCTATAAAAATCATCTAGATTATAGAGTTGAAAATAGAATGTCCAAATCTGAAAAAGCTGTGTATCTTTTTAACAATTCTTTAATTAAAAAATTAGAAAAAGAAAGCAATGCAAATATTCAAGAATTAAATGAATTTGCCCAAAAAGAACTTTCAGGATATGGGAATATAAAAAAAGTAGAATATTTTGATTTGGCCTACGTCATGAATAAATTAAAAGAAAAAAAATACAGCTACGATAGCGCTAAACTTAAAGAATATTTTGAATTAGAGCATGTATTAAAAGAGACTTTTAAAATTTTTGGAAATATATTTGGTTTTGTAGTGAGAGAAATTGATGCGAAAGAAAGAGTTGAGAAGAAAATTAATTTGGTAGATAAAAATGTTCGCCTATATGAATTTTCTGATGAGAAATCTAAAAAAGTTTTAGCTTATTTAATGTTTGATCTATTTCCTAGAGAGGGAAAATATACTCACGCTGGACATGCAAAATATCTAACAGGTATAAACTCTATTCCAGTAGATGTTTTACTCTGCAATTTTCCAAAACCCACCAAAGAAATACCTTCACTTTTGTCTTTAGGAGAGGTAGAAACAATTTTCCATGAATTAGGACACGCTTTACATTGTATGCTTTCTACCACTAATTATTTTTCTCAAACAGGAACAAATTGCGATCATGATTTCGTCGAAGTCCCGTCACAACTCATGGAGAATTTTCTTTTTGAAAAAAAATATTTAAAAAAGTTAGCTGTGCATTATAAGACTAAAAAATCACTAGATGAAAAAACTTTAAATAAAATTATAGAAGGTAAAAATTTTATGAATGGATATGCTAATTTAAGGCAACTTGTACTTGGAAAATTTGATTTAGATTTACATTCTGGCAAAATAAAAGCTACAGATTCAGCAAAATATTATATTACTCTAAGTAAAAAATATTTTAATTCTAATTTACCAAAAGATGCTATTTTCCCGGCCGGATTTGGGCATCTCATGGGTTATGATGCAGGATATTATTCTTATATGTGGGCACTTGTCTATGCGTATGATTTTTATTCCGAATTTGAGAAAGTTTTAAAGAATGAAAAGAGATTGAAAGAAATTGGAAGAAGGTATAGAAAAGAAATTTTAGAAGTGGGTGGAAGTAGGGAAGAAATGGAATCCGTTAAAAGGTTTCTAGGTAGAAAGCCAAATAATAAAGCGTTTTTGAAGAAGATTCTTGAAAAATAATTTTTAAACCTTTTGATTTATTTTATTTTTGTGGTATTATTTTACTTTAAATTAAAAGCCGAAGCGCTTTTATTTTTGTGGCTAAAAATAAAAATATGAATGAAGAATATAAAGAAATAAGAAATATTGCCATCATCGCTCATGTGGATCATGGAAAAACGACTTTGACAGACGCGCTTATGAAAGAGTGCGGAGTTTTGGAAGAAGGATTTTCTATGGATACAAACGATCTCGAAAAAGAGCGTGGTATTACTATTTATGCAAAAAATACTTCTGTCATTTATAAAGGTACAAAAATAAATATTCTTGACACTCCAGGACACGCTGATTTTGGTTCTGAAGTGGAGCGTGTACTTCGTTCTATTGATTCAGTATTACTTTTAGTTGATGCTCAAGAAGGACCAATGCCACAAACTAGATTTGTTTTGAAAAAAAGTTTGGAGCTCGGTTTAAAACCTATCGTTGTTATTAATAAAATTGATAAACCAGCAAGTGATGTAAAAAGAGTTCACGATGAAGTTTTTGAGTTATTTTTAGAGCTTGGAGCTGATGATGAACAATTAGATTTTACTACAGTGTATGCTATTGGACGCCAAGGGGTAGCCATGAAAGAATTAGGAGATGAAAAAGTAAATTTAGAGCCACTTCTTGATACAATTTTAGAAAAAGTTCCAAAAGCGACAGGTGATATAAATAATAGTTTTGTGGCACAAGTTTTCAATTTAGCTTACGACAACTTCTTAGGAAGAATGGCTATAGCTAGAGTTTATGATGGTATAGCTAAAGTAGGAGAAAGTATTTTTGTGAAAGATCCTTTTACAGGAAATGTTTCTATTGGCAAGATTACAAAAATATTTACTTTTTATGGGGTCAATAAAATTGAAAGTGAATTTGCAAAAGCTGGAGATATTGTCATGATTGCCGGATTTCCAAATATTTTTATTGGAGAAACATTTTTGAAAGATCAAAACGCTGAAGGGAAACCAGCTATTCATATTGATGAGCCGACTATCTCTCTAGACTTTTTAGTAAACGATTCTCCTTTTGCTGGAAGAGAAGGAAAATATGTAACCGGTAGACAAATCAGAGATAGGCTTGAAAAAGAACTAGAAGTAAATGTTGGTTTGAAAGTAAATTTTGATACTGATAAATATTTGGTTTATGGAAGAGGGGAAATGCATATTGCAGTGCTTCTTGAAAATATGAGAAGAGAAGGATATGAACTTCAAGTTTCTCAACCAAAAGTTATTTTTCATGAAACAAAAAATGAAGCCGGAGATATTGTAAAAAAAGAAGAACCTTTTGAAGAGGTGGTAATAGATGTGCCAAATGAATTTTCAGGAGTGGTGATGGAAAAACTAGGAAGAAGAAAAGGTATAGTGACAGATATGAATGAAAGAGCGGGCATCGCTAGAATCCGCGCAGAAGTGCCAACACGAGGACTACTTGGGTATAGAGGGGAGTTTATTGTAGACACAAAAGGTCTCGGAATACTTTCTTCTAGATTTATAAAGTTTGGAGATTTTGTAGGAAATATTCAGAGAAAACTTTTCGGGTCTATGACAAGTATGGAAAGTGGGAAAGCTTTAGGATTTTCACTCTTTAATCTTCAAGATAGAGGAACTTTGTATATTGGTCCAGGAGTAGAAGTTTATGACGGACAAGTTATAGGTAACACAAGTAAAGGTGAAGAGATGGTAGTTAATCCAACCAAAGGTAAGCAGTTAACCAATATGCGTGCTTCTGGATCTGATGATGCAATTACCCTTATCCCAGCTTGGGAATTATCTATTGAAAGAGGTCTTGAAATAATGAATGAAGATGAATATCTTGAAATTACTCCAAAGAGCGTAAGACTTCGCAAACAAATTTTAAATGAAGCAATGCGTGCCAAAGCGAATCGTAAAAAAGAAGAATAATCTCTATATTGACAATCTTTGAATTCTTTTGTATATTCTAATTAGTCAAAGTAAAATTCAACACTTAAAAGTTCATTTAAAATGAGAATTACAAGAGAAACCAAGGAGGAAATAATAAGCTCCTTTAAAAGTTATTTAGCAAACAAAGGTTTAGAGGTAGAAAATATTTTTTTATTTTTTGCTCCAGAATCTTTTAAAAATTTTTTATTAAAATTTGAGCCGGATATTTCAGACTATTCTTCTGTAAAAGATGTTTGTAAATTTCTTTCCGAGAAACAAATCGGAGATTCTGTACTTATTGCCTGGAATCAGCCCAAGTCTAAAATTGGTGAAGGTATTATTTATATTTTCTCTCCCTGTAAACTTATTAAGGAAAAGAAAAATGAAACAGAAGATTTTGTATCTCTAGTCATCTGTGGCTGGAATGAAAGATTTTTGTTAAAGAAAAAATAACAAACGAAGTGTAGTCGGAAGAAATTCCGACTATTTTTTGTGTTAGAATATATGTATAAAAATTTTCTAATTATATTAAAATTAAAAACCTATGGCACATGTACGCACAAAAAGAAAACCAACTCAAAAAAATATCGGAGCATTAATTTTTTCCATTTTTCTTATTTTTGTGTGTATGATTTTTTTAACAGGTTTAAGTAATTTTTTGAAAGCAAAAGCTGGCAATGCTAATTTTTTTACAAACAATGAAAAGTTTGCTTCGAATGAAAACATTGATGAGTCTATCATTCTGGATGTAGAAAATTTATCAGAAGACAAAGGTAATTCTTTAATTACAAAAAATGGAGATAAAATCTTTTTAGAAATAGCAAATACACCAGAATCGAGAGCTCAAGGATTATCTGGAAAAACCGCATTTAAAACTTTTGAAGAAAATGAAAAACTCATTACAGAAGGTATGCTTTTTGTTTTCGACAAACCTGAGACAAGTAGTTTTTGGATGAAAGATATGAATTTTGATTTAGATATTATTTGGCTTGATGAATCTTTTAATATTGTTCATATTGAAAAGGCTTTAGCTAGTTCATATAATTCCTTGAACCCAGACGCTTCACAAACTTTTTCAAATGGCGCAAATCTAGCAAAATATGTTTTAGAGGTAAAAATGGGAACTGTGGAAAGGTTCAATCTAAAAGTCGGAGATGTTTTTGAATGTGATAGAATTCAGCTTTAAAGAGTTTTAGATAGCCTTTAAATGTGTTATATTCATAGGAAATGATGCAAAATATCAGAAATTTTTCTATTATTGCCCATATTGATCACGGAAAGTCGACATTAGCAGATCGGCTTTTAGAGTTTACTAACACTGTGGAAAACAGAAAAATGAAAGATCAGGTTTTAGATTCTATGGATTTAGAAAGAGAGAGGGGTATTACTATAAAAATGACTCCAGTCAGAATGCAATATAAAAATTATATTTTAAATTTAATAGATACACCTGGACATATTGATTTTTCTTATGAAGTCTCAAGAAGTTTACAAGCAGTAGAAGGAGCTATTTTATTAGTCGACGCCACTCAAGGTGTTCAGGCACAAACTCTTACCACTTTAGAAATGGCGCAAGCTGCAGGTTTAAAAATTATTCCTGTAATTAATAAAATAGATTCACCAATTGCGAATGTGGAAGAAGTGAAAAAACAAATTATAGATTTATTGAAAGTTGAAGCTAGCGAAATTATAGCTGTCTCTGGAAAAACCGGAGCTGGGGTAGAAAATTTGCTAGAAGAAATTATTAAAAAAATTCCCGCTCCAAAATTAGAAGAAGTGGAAAGCAAGTCTTTTAGAGCTTTGATTTTTGACTTCGAATATTCTAGTCATGAAGGAGTTATTCTTTATGTGAGAGTTTTAAATGGGAGTGTAGAAAGAAATGATGAGCTTTTATTTATTAAATCAAAATATAGATTTCTTGTTAGAAGTGTAGGAGTTTTTAAGCCAGAAAAGAAAGAGGAAAAAGTTTTGAAAGAAGGGGAAATTGGCTATATAGTTACAGGTATTAAAGAGCCTGGGGTTGCTAGGGTTGGAGATACAGTTACAACATTCGCTCATCCACTTTCTCCGTTTGCTGGATACGAAGAGCCGACACCTTTAGTATTCGCTTCAATTTATCCGGAAACCCAAGACAGATTTGACGATCTACGTTCTGCTTTAGGAAAGCTAAGACTATCAGATTCCTCTTTAACTTTTGAAGAGGAAATGAGTGGAGCTTTAGGTAGAGGTTTTCGATGTGGATTTTTAGGGATGCTTCATCTTGAAATCGTCACAGAAAGACTTCGTAGAGAATTTGATCAAGAGCTTATTGTGACCCAGCCTTCTATTACTTATGAAGTAGAAATGCGAGATCATAATATAGAAAAAGTTTATACTCCAATTCACTTTCCAGATCATGGACAATACTTAAATGTTCGCGAACCTTGGATTAATTTAACTATCATTGTTCCAAATGATTATCTTTCAAATTTAATGCAGCTTTTTCAAAAACATGAAGGAGAGATTGTTGATATGGAAGATTGGGGTGAGAATAGGGTTAATATAAAACTTGCTATGCCACTTAGGGAACTAATGAGAAACTTTTTTGATGAATTAAAATCTGCCTCAAGTGGTTATGCTTCAATTTCTTATAAAATAGGTGAAATGAGAGACGCTTCAGTTACCAGACTTGATATTCTAGTCGCAGAAGAAAGGGTTCCGGCTTTTTCTAGGGTGGTAGCAGACTGGCGATCAAATGAAGAGGCAGAAGAGCTTGTAGAAAAGCTATATAAAATTCTTCCAAGAGAATTGTTTAGAGTTAAAATTCAAGCAGTAGTCAAAGGGAGAATTATCGCTTCACGATCTATTGCTCCAATGAAAAAAGATGTAACGGGTTATTTATATGGTGGCGATATAACTAGAAAAATGAAATTAAGAGAGAAGCAAAAAAGAGGAAAAAAGAGAATGCAAAAAGAGGGTAAAGTATATATAGAACACGACACATTTTTAGAATTAATGAAAAAATAAAACCGAGATATAGTATCTCGGTTTTATTTTATTAATTACATGATATTTAAAAGTGGTATTAATAGAAAAGCTATCATAGCTATTACTATAAGTATAGCCATAACTTTATATATATTTTCTACCTTTTTTCTTTGATTACTCTTGAACATAAATTTATTTTTTGTATTATATCACTGAAAACACCTTTTTGGAAGCTGGAGATTTTACGATATTTTTTTTGTGATATTATTGATATACATAAGCATTCTTATGAAAAGATATAAGGAAAAATTTATTTGGCAAAACCTTTTTTATTCAAATCTGACTATAATTATTATAGTATTTTTGATAGTTTTACTAGGAAAGGGTATTTTAGGTTTATATAAAAAATATAAAATTACAAAAATGGATTATGTTTATGTAAGTAAAGAAGTGGAGGAAGCTAAAAGAAAGATGGAGATGAATGAGTTGAAATTAGAAGATATAAGTACAAAAGAGGGGGAGGAGAAATATATTAGAGAAACATATCCAATGAAAAGAGAGGGTGAAAATGTTATTGTTGTTTATAATGCACCAGCTTCTACATATGAAATTCCTAAAAAAGAATCAAATTGGGGCTCTTTTCAGGAGTTTTTAAGGAAGATTTTTAAAAAATAAATCATGTTATACTAAGAGTATAGTATAATTACTAACTAAATATTATGAGTGATAAAAAAACAAAAAAAATTGAAATATATTCAACACCAACTTGTCACTTTTGCAATTTAGCTAAAGAATGGTTTAAAGAAAAAGGTTTGGCTTATACAGAATATGATGTAGCTAAAGATATTCAAAAAAGAAAAGAGATGGTAGAGTTAACTGGCCAGCTAGGAGTTCCTGTTATTAAGATCGAAGACGATGTTTTGATTGGTTTTAATCCAAACAAAATCGCAGAACTTTTAGCTGCTGAATAAATATTCTCGTTTTGAAAAAGGTGTTTTTTATGCTAAAATAAGTAAGCTTTACTTTGCCGAGATAGCTCAGTTGGTAGAGCATTTCCCTGAAGAGGAAGGGGTCGCCAGTTCGAGCCTGGCTCTCGGCACAAATAAACAAAAAGAAGCTTTAAAGCTTCTTTTTGTTTTTATTCTCTAATTTGAACTTTTTATATTCTCTAAAAATTGTTTCATTTCAGAAATGCCTGGTATATTGTTCGGTAAATTATTTGTTGTACTGGAAATACTGCTAAGTGTATTTTGAAGACTTTGTAAGTTTTTATTAAATGAGGTTATGTAAGGTTGTAGGAAATAATAAGCTCCAAATAGTATTCCTAGAATTATTACCCAATAAACAAATTTAAGTAAGCCAGCTATTTTTTGATTTCTTCGCATTTTTCGAAGCATTTTATTATTTTCTTCTGCTAGTTCTAAAAGTCTTTCAAAATTGTTTTCCATATATTTATATTCTATTTAATTTTAGCATAAGAAGTGGTGAAAATTTTTGTGCTCTCGGCAGGAATCGAACCCACAAACCCTCCTTAGGACGGAGGAGTTATATCCATTTAACTACGAGAGCTTTTAGATTTAAAATATATCATATTTTAAAAAATAAAAAATCCCGATTTTTCGGGATTTTTTATTAAATACTTTTTACTTTTACTTTAGCTTGTCTCGCTTTATCTATTTTTGGTAGTCTGATTATAAGAAGTCCGTGTTTTTCTACAGCTTCAACGGTTTCAATTTCAATCTCATGAGGCAATAATATACTTCTTGAAAAAGAACCCCAATAAAGTTCTCTATAAAAATAATCATCTTCAGAAATTTGAGTGTTTCCATCTCTTCTTCCTTTAATCGTCACCATATCGCGAGTAATAGAAATTTGAAGATCTTCAGGTTTAACTCCTGCAAGCATTGCTTCTATAATTATTTCATTTGGAGTTTGATAAACATCCACAGAAAGCTCTCCGTCCTCTTCTTCATATTCATCTTCACCACGAAAATCAGCAATAGATCTTTCATCGTTAGCAAATTTTCCTCTACCTTTTCTATCGATTTCAATTTCCATCTCTTCTTCCTCTTCAGGATTTTCATCCTCAACCATTACAGACCCAGCGAGTCTTTCAAAAAACGATTTTTTTTCTTTTGACATAAGTTTCTAACAAAAATTATTTTTAACTATAGATAAAACGCAAAACATTTTTAATGTTAGTATAATTATACCTATTTTTTTAAATTCTATCAATAAGAATCTGTATTAGTTATCCACAATTTTACTATTTAACCCACTTGGTAACTAAAAGTAAGCCATCTTTTTCACTCTTAATAGATTTCCAAATCTCTTCTGTTACAAATGGCATAAAAGGATGAAGAGTTATTATTAAATTTTTCAAAACTAAAAGTAAAGTTGCTTGAGCGGAAGTTTTTTCTTCTTCATTCATTATTCTAACTTTTAAAGTCTCTATGTGTTTGTCACAAAATTCATGCCAAAAGTAAGCATAAATCTTTTCGCTAGCTAAATGCAGTCTATAATTTTCAATATCTTCTGTAATTTCTTTTATTACATTCATAGACTCAGCTAAAATATTTTTATCTTCTGAAAAAGTAATATTTTCTAAAAGGTTTTCAGAGTCTTCATAATCGGCTGTCTTTTCTAAAACAAATCTAGTTGCATTCCAAATTTTATTGGCAAAGTTTTTATAAGCTTTTACTTTATCTTCCCCAAGTTTCAAATCGTTTCCTGGTCCATTTCCTATAATGAGAGACATACGAAGTGCGTCTGTACCAAATTTTTCTATAAGCTCACGTGGATCTAAAGCGTTGTTTAAAGATTTGCTCATTTTTCTACCTTGAGCATCGCGAACAAGTCCATGTAAATAGGTGGTTTCAAAAGGAATTTCATTTAAAGCGTAAGTACTCATCATTATCATTCTGGCGACCCAGAAGAAAATTAAGTCATAACCTGTTTCCATTAAATTTGTAGGATGAAATGTTTCTAAATCTTTTGTTTTTTCTGGCCAACCAAGAGTAGAGAATGTCCACATACCAGAAGAAAACCAAGTATCCAAAGTGTCTTCATCTTGCATTAATTCTTTTCCAGTATCATTAAATCCAACAGCTTGTACATTTCCACTCTCGTCATACCAAACAGGAATTCTGTGACCATACCAGATTTGTCTAGAAATACACCAATCTCTCAGATTATTTATCCAATGGAAATAAACTTTTTCAAATCTATCAGGAATAATTTTTAAACCTTTTTCTTCTACAGCCTCGAGCATCAACTTTTTTAAAGTTGTAGTTTTTCCAAAATGTGAAAATTCTTTGTTAACTCCGATAAACCATTGAAGTTTTGGAAGAGGTTCAATAATTCCTCCAGTTCTTTCAGCTGTAGAAACATTTTGAGAAATCTCTTCTTCTTTTTCTAGTAAATTATTTTCTTTTAACCAATTTACAATTATTTCTCTTGCTTCTAAAGTTTTTTTACCGTCTAGCTCTTCATTACAATTTATCATTTTTGCATACTCATTAATGACTTGCTTCTTAGATAAATTGTGCCTTTCAGCCATATCCCAATCAATTTGAGAATGAGCTGGAGTCACTCCGAGAGCCCCAGTTCCAAATTCCATATCAACTTCTTTATCCGCAATAATTTTAATTTTTAATTGAACATTACAAAAAGTTACTTCATATTCTTTTCCTACAAATTCTTTATATCTTTCATCCTCTGGATTTACGGCGACAGCTGTATCGCCGACTTTGGTTTCTGGGCGAGTGGTAGAAATAAAAATAGGGAAGTCTTTTGAATATTTAAAAGTGTAAAATTTTGCTTTTCTTTCTTCATAGACAATCTCATCATCAGAAATCACAGTTTGTCCTTTTGGGTCCCAATTTACAATTCTATTGCCTTGATAAATTAGTCCGTCTTCATACATTTTTTTAAACATTGTATTGACTGCAAAATTCCTTTCTTCATCTAAGGTAAAAGTGAGGCGAGACCAATCAAGTGAAGCTCCCATAGATTTAAATTGGGAGATAATAGTATTTTGAGATATAGAAACAAATTCTTCTATTTTTTCTAAAAGTTTTTCTCTACCTACATCGTGTCTGGATTTCCCTTCCTCTTTCTGAAGTTTTTTTTCAACTACTGATTGAGTGGCGATGGCTGCATGATCTGTTCCTGGAAGCCAGAGGGTTCGATATCCATTCATTCTATAGAATCTAGCAATAGTGTCTTGAATAACCAACATTAGAGAGTGTCCGGTATGAAGAGTTCCGGTTACATTTGGAGGAGGAAGGATAATTGAAAAAGTTTTTTCTTTTCCTTTTTCATCTTTTACTATTTTTTCGCCAGGTAAATTGTCAGGATTAAAATATCCCGAATCTCCCCACTCTTTATATATCTTTTCTTCTGTTTCTTTTGGGTTATAAGCACTTAAAAATTTCTCAGGTAAATTCTTCATATTTTTTCTTAAATAATAGGCTTATATTATCATATTTTATTAATTGTGATAAACTTTAAAGAAAGAAATTTATGCTAATTTTAGTTAAAAGTTTTTTAGGGATAACCGCTGCGATTTTGGTACTTATAAGTTACTCTTTCTATATAATAGATATTTTAGATAAAAAGACCAAACCGCATGTCTTTACTTGGGGGCTTTGGTTTTTAATTATTTTTATTTTGTTTTTATTACAAGTTTCCAAAGGGGCCGGAGCAGGTTCTTTACCCACTCTATTTGTAGCTCTTCTTTGTCTGGTGGTGTGCATACTTAGTTTAATAAAAGAAGAAGATAAAAATATTAAAAAAGTGGATATTGTTTTTCTAGTTTTAACACTTTTAGCAATTCCTCTTTGGCTTTTAGCTAAAGCTCCAGTAGCTTCAACAGCTCTTCTTGTTTTAGTTTATTCTTTAGCTGGACAAGCCACACTTAGAAAGTCTTGGGCAGATCCATATACGGAAACAATTTCTCTTTGGGCAATTAATTCTTTCAGAGCACTCATTTCAATACTAGCTCTTTCTGAATATAACTTTGTAACTTTAGCTTTTCCAGTTTTAGTTTTTGTTTCCGCACTAGGCTTTGCAATAATTTTAGTTATTAGGAGAAGACAAGTTTCAAAAAAGAAAGGTGTTCTAAATTTATTAAAAAATCTATATGAAAAAGCGAAATAAAAATATCCAAAACTTTTCTAAAATTTTAAATAGCTTTTTTAATTTAGAAAAAAAATTACCAGCCCATCATTACAAAAAAGTAAAAGTAAAAAAAGGATTAGCTGAGCTTGGACTTTTTGCTGATGAGGACATTAAAAAAAGTCAGCTTATTATTGAATATATAGGAAAGACTCTTTCTGATAAGGAGATAAAGAAAGATCCAGATAATAAGTATATTTTTTCTGTGGAAAAAGATTTTAATATAGACGGGTCTTCTAAGAAAAATATTGCACGTTACGCAAATCATTCTTGTGATCCAAACGCAGAAAGTGAAATAAAAAATAAGAGAGTTTTTTTGAGAGCGATAAAAAATATTTCTAAAGGCGAAGAAATAACTTTTGATTACGGTGAAGAATATGTAAAAGAATTTTTATTAAACAAATGTAAATGTGGATCAGAAAAACATTTGTATCACGATAAATAAAAATAAAAATTTTTTTCTAAAAATATTTTTTAAAAAATAAAAAGTTATCCACAAATTTTTTTTGAAAAAGTATTGTGAAAATTTTTTTTGAATGAGATAATTAAAGTAGAGAGGCAGACTTACGGTCCGAAGTCAAAAATTAAAAGCGCACTCTCAAGTATTCAATACTTTTAAAATAAAATTATGGTAGCAAAGAAAAAAGTTGCTAAAAAAGCTCCAGCTAAAAAAGTAGCAAAGAAAGCTGTTAAAAAAACAGTTAAAAAAGTTGCAAAGAAAAAAGTTGCAAAGAAAAAATAATCCTTTTTAGGTAACTAAAATCCTCTGCGTCTCCCACGACAGAGGATTTTAGTTTTATTTTGCAAAGGTTTTTTATAAAGAGTCTTCTTGCGGTATAATAGTATTATAGAGGTGGAAAGATAGAAAATTTTCAGAATGACTTTATTAGAAATTTTAATTCTTTTAAAATAAAAATATGAATATAAAAGTTAAAGGTGTTGAAATAGAAATTACAGAAGCTATTGAAAGTTATGCAGAAAAGAGAATTGTAGAAGCTTTAGAGAAATTTACCAATTCTTTTAATGACAAAAATATTTTTGCAGAAGTTGTTTTATCAAAAACAAACAATAGACAAACCAATGGAGATATTTATAAATCTTCTGTCAGAGTTTCTGGCTTAAAGAAAAATATTTTTGCGGAAGCTGTGAAAGATGATCTTTATGCATCAATAGATGAATTAAAAGATAAACTTGAACAAAGTATTGCCGAGATGAGAGACAAAAAAAGAACAATCTCTCACAAGGTTGCCTTAAAGTTTAAAAAACTGTTTAGAAGAGAAGAATAAAATTAAAAATTGGATATGAGTAAAAAAACAAGAAATATTTTGATAATCGGTTTTATTGTTGTTTTATTAATTATTGCAGCAGCCATTATTTATGATAAGGGTAATCCTAATAATTCTATAGGAATTATTGATAGCTACGGGAATAGTATTGTTAATAAAAATGAAGTTAATAATCAGAATATAGATATAAATATGACAAATCAAAATTCAAATAATCAAGAACAAGCAGAAAAAGTGTCTTACACCACAGCTGTTTTACATACAAATATGGGAGATATATCTTTTGAGTTATCTAAAGATAAACCACTGACTACAGCTAATTTTATAAAACTAGCTGGAGAAAAATTTTATGACGGAGTAAAGTTTCATCGTGTTATTAAAGGTTTTATGATTCAGACAGGTGATCCATTATCAAAAGATGAATCTCAAAAAATATTTTGGGGGACAGGCGATCCTGGATATAAATTTAATGACGAGTTAACTGGTAGCGAAAAATATGAAATTGGAACTGTCGCCATGGCAAACTCTGGACCAAATACCAACGGATCTCAATTCTTCATTATGACGAGCAATACTCCACTTCCTCCTAATTACACAGTTTTTGGTAAAGTTGTAGCTGGGCAAGAAATAGCTCAAAAAATTCAAGAGGTAGCAACAGATTCAAAAGATAGACCGCTAGAAGCTGTAACAATTAATTCTGTAGAATTAAAGTAATTAAGAATTTAAATAACCTCTTTCAAAATCAGAAAAGTTCATTTCAGATTTTCCTTCTGGAATGACTTTTTTTATTATGTCTTTAGCTAATTTATTTTCAGTTTCTTTTTTAAATAAATCTATTTCAGTAATTTTTACTCTGAATTCACTACCTTTATGTTTAATTAAAAAAAAGATTGGAATATGAGGAAGGAAGGCTTTGAATTTATTTTGTAAGACTTCGGCGCTATCTTCTAATTCTATTTTTCCTTCAGCTTTTTCAAATTTTCTAGTAAAAGTTGCTTTTTCATGATCTTGCTCTACTAGCTTTAAATTTCCTTCTAAATAAGGTTCTAAAATTTGGGTAAGTATTTCTCCTCCTTCCCCGCCACATTTTCTTTCTAATTTTTCATTTGTGTCTTCTTCAAAAATTTCAATTTCTTTTTGAATTAAAATTGGCCCATGGTCAATTTCTTTATCCAGTTTAATAATTGTAATTCCAGTTTTCGTATCTCCATTTAAAAGCGCTGTTTGTATAGGGGAAGGACCTCTATATTTTGGAAGAAGTGAAGGGTGAATATTTAAAGATCCAAATTTTGGTAAGTTTAAAATCTCTTCTCTTAAAATTTTTGGATAACTTGCCACAATAGATAAATCAAAATCATTTTCTCCAAGAGGAGAGTTTTTTATATCTAAATCTTTTAAAGATTCTGGTTGCCAAACTTTAATATTTTTACTTTCACACCAAGTCACAATAATATTTTTTTGAATTTCCAATCCGCGACCTACTTTTTTATTAGGTGAAGTGATAACCAGAGAGGGGATTAAACCATTTTGATAAAGCGAAAACAGACTACTTTCAGCAAGTGGTCCAGTTCCCCAAAAGATAAATTTAATTTGATTGTTCTTCATTTTTTAATTCTTTTTTAATTTGCTCTAAATCTACTTTTTGAATATTGTCAGCATGATCGATAAAAAGTATCCCTTCCAGATGATCACATTCATGTTGAAATATGTGAGCAATGAGTCCGCTAGCGCCAAAGGTAAATTTTACTCCATTTATATCTTGTGCTTCTAAAGTTATATTTGTGTGTCTTATAGTTGTCCCATAAAGTGGGCGAACAGAAAGACATCCTTCATCTGCTTCTACAACTTTTTTACTCGCTTTTTTAATTTTTGGATTTATAAAAACTAAAGGTTTCCATTTAAATTCTTTTTTCTCCATCTCATAAGCACTTTCTTTTATACAGAAAATTCTTTTTGCAATACCAATTTGTGGAGCGGCGATAGCTACACCATCGTCTTCTCTCTTCATGGCTTCCTGCATATCTTCAATTATTTTTTTAAGTTCTTCAGTTCCAAATTCTTTTTTAAGAACTTCTTTTGCTTCCTGTCTCAAAACACTCTTTTCATCAAGTTCTCCTGTTTTCTCTTCTTTTTTCCAGTCAATTTGAACTATTTTAACCATATATAATGCTTATTTTATAAGAATATTTTAGCATAAACTTCTTTTAAAGACACTTGACAAAGATGTTTCTGTTAGGTATATTCTACTCAGAAATTCTATAATTTATAAATATTTAAATGTTTTAAAAATGAAGAAAATAAATTATTTCTCGTTGTTTGACAAAGTCGCTGACCATTTTTTGTCCCTAGGAGAGGAAAAAATAGGCATAAAAATTGTAACCGCTACTAGTCTCCTGAACATCACTAAAAGAATAGTAACTTTAGGATATCTCGATAATTTATCGAAAGCTTTTCCTGAAAGATCTTATTCCGATGAAAAGGTTATTCACGACATCGAAGTCTTGTGTGGAGACCATGTGCCTTATTATGAAAATTGGTTTTACGAGCTATTTAGAGTTTGTGAGGAGTATTATTTGCGCTTACAAGTTTTATCTGGCTCACTTGTAGAGTTTGAAAAAGCCAAAAATTTAGAAATGATAACGTCGATACTTATTCTGAATAGTAACTTCATTAAAAGTGTCTTCGAAGAAATCACGCCTATTGTTGAGAAGCTGAGACCTCAGTTTACGCTGAGTATAATTGTAGAAATTTTAGAAAAGAAAGATCCAGAACATCCAGCTTTGGAGAAGGACGATTTTCTTTCTATGGCAGAAGTACATTGGGTGGATTTATTTCCAGGTGAAAATCCTGGAGAAGGGTAATGACTTTTTTCGCAAAACTGGAAGGGAAAATTTTTCCTTCCTTTTTTATTTGCCAGAAATCTTTTGATAGGGTTAAAATCCCAATATGGTTACCAGTTTTTTTTTCTATTCTCCAAATTATTTTTTCAAATTTTATTTTTTCTTCGTCGAATATTCTTTTTAAAATTCTTTCAATATTTTCTTTGCTTCTTATTTCTTTTTTAGTTAATCTAAATTTCAAAATATTTGCATAAGGAGGCAAATTAAAACTTTCTCTAATTTCTAATTCGTCTTTTAAAAATCCTAAAATATTATTATCTTTTAAATAATCCCAAACTTCTTGCTCTTTGAGGCGAGTTTGAATTATTATTTTTTCTCTGCTATTTATTTTTTCCTTTAACTCTAAACAAATATTTAATATTTTTTCATCTATATTTATTTCTGGAATTGAAAAAAGTGAATCCAGAGAAATGATTGCTCCCAAATCTATTTCAAAATCTCTATTCAGAAAATTTAAAGCTAAATCGGTGCCGATTAAAATAGAGGACTTTTCTTTTTGCCAAGACTCTAAAATATTTTTAATCTCTTTTTTAGTTTTTACACTTTCCGAATCAAGAAGAAAAGTTTTAAAACCAATTTCTTTTAAATTTTCTTCAATACCTTGAGTTCCTACACCGAGAGTGTTCATTTTCCAGCTTCCGCAATTTTCACATATTAAATTTTCACTTTTTTTAAGCTCTATTTTATCTTTACAATTGCTACAGATATAAAATCTTTCAACTTCATTCTGATTTTGCTTTTTAAATAAAATATAGGGTTTATCGCAATTTCTACATTTAAAAATAGTATTACAATCTGAGCAAATAGTTTCGGTATAAAGACCTTTTCTTTTTGCATATAAAAATACTTTATCTTTATTTTTTTTAATTTCTTCCAGCTTTTCTATTAATTCTTCACTAAAATAGACAGAATTGTACTTACTTTCTTTTTTATTAGAAATCTTTTTTATTCTTTTTTCTAGCTCTTCTTTTTTTAATTCTTTTTCTTTTGATAAATCTATAATAGTAAAACTTTTTTTATTTGCGGATTCTAGATTTTTTGAGGATTTAAAATCTTTAAAACTTTGTAAAGATAAAATATTACCAGCTAAAATTAAATCTAAATTCAAGTCTTTAGCTATTTTTTTAATTATTTCTCTCGCGTCAATTTGTTTTCTAGCCGCATGGGAAAAGTAGTTATAAGAATTTTCTTTTTCTAAAATTACAGTTTTTAAATTAATTTTATTAGCTATTAAAAATGGTAAAAGTGAAGGAGTTGATAATATTAAAAGACTTTTTTCTTTTAATTTTTCAAGATTATTTTTTAATTCTTTTTTAGTTTGACTAGAATGAAAGGTTGCAATATTTTGTATATTTTTAGATTCAAAATATTTTTTAGTGGTTTCTAGGTCGCTAATAGTCGGAAAGAATATAAGAGAAGTCTTTCCTTCTTTAAAATTATATTTTATAAGATTCAAATATTCTAAATGTCTCTTTTCAAAACTTTCTATAAAATATCTTTCTATACTTTTTTTATTTAAAAAACTTTCATCGGAAAATGAATCTATATTTTCAAATACAAATTCAGGAATATAATTTTTTATAATTTCACTTTCTTTTACTCCTAATAAAATAGAAACTTCGACAATACTTTGAAAGAGATTTTCATCTATAAAATTTTCTTTTATAACCCTTTCAATTTTCTTTAGGGTAAATTTTTGAGATTTTAAATTTATTTTTTCTTTTTCTACCTTACTCGTCTCAGAAACTAGTCCAGCAACTTTTCTATTTTTAATTTTTATCTCCACTAAAGAACCCAAAGGAAGTTTTTCTTTTGAAAAATAAGAAAAATAATTTTCTGGTAAACCTTTAGCGATAGGAATTATTTTTAAAATATACATATGCCAATTATACCAAGATTCAGGTTTTTAAAATGCCAGAAGATAAAATAAAAGAAATCTTTGTCAAGTTCCTATTTTTGTGATAAATTGATGGTGAAATATAGTTTATTTCTACTTTTTATGGCAATTTTTATTAAAAAATTAGGCATCGATCTTGGAACTACAAATACCAGAGTTTATGTACCAGAAAAGGGTATCGTTTTAAACGAGCCTTCAGTTGTCGCTATTTCTAAAGAAGATGGACAAATTTTGGCTATTGGAAATAAAGCTAAAGAAATGATTGGGAAAACTCCAGACGCGATTATTGCTTATCGACCAATTCGGGATGGAGTTATTGCAAATTACAAAGTCACAGAAGCGATGCTTAAATATTATATAAATAAAGTTTTACCTAAATTTAATATTTTTAAACCGGAAATTATGGTTTCAGTGCCTAGTGGAATTACGGGAACAGAAAGAAGATCTGTCATTGAGGCGGCTATAAAATCTGGAGCAAAAAATGCTTATATTGTGAAAGAGCCGGTCTTGGCAGCTATTGGTGCTGGGATTCCGATTCATGAAGCTAGCGGAAGAATTATTGTCGATGTTGGAGGTGGTATGACTGATGTGGCTGTGATTTCTCTTGGGGGAATAGTCTGTTCTAAATCTGTAAAATTTGCTGGAAATAAAATGGATAAAGCGATTGTGGATTATGTAAAAAAGAATCATAATTTAATTATCGGTGAACAAACCGCTGAAGAAATGAAAATGGAAATTGGTTCCGCTTTACCACTGGAAGAAGAGATGACTATGGAAGTAAAAGGTAGAGATATTAATTCTGGATTGCCAAAAACTGTAGAAATAAAAACAAATGAAATCACTAAAGCAATAGATAAAGAATTGAAACAAATTATTTTAGCTATTAAAAGTGTACTTCAAGAAACTCCACCTGAGCTATCTAGAGATATTATAGATAACGGTATTATTATGAGTGGAGGATCTTCACTTCTTAGACATTTTCCAATTTTAGTTGAAAGAAGAACTGGGGTAAAAGCAGAATTGGCAACGGATACTATTTTCTGTGTTTCGAAAGGAACAGGTTTAGCGCTTGCCCATCTCGATGTTTATAAAAAATCCATTTTAGCGAAAAGATAAAAAATGATATTATAACGACATGGATTCGTTAGAATTAGACTTGAATAATGAATATAAGGAAAAGCTCGATAAAGTTTTCGAGGAATTTAGTACTGCTTCTTCAAATGTTTTTTTATTAGAAACAAAAAACAGAGAAATAGTTTATAAATATTTTGAAGATAAAATAAAAAATAAAGAAGATGTCAACGAAAGTCTTTTTATAAATTTAAAAATTTTTGATATTGCAAAAGCTAGAGAAATTATTAGCTATGGGAATACAAATTTTTCTCATAATAATTTTATTCTAGTTTCTTTTTACTCAATAAATAGAGAAGCACAAAATGCTCTTTTAAAATTTCTCGAAGAATCTCCAGAAAATATTAAAGTTTTATTTATAGTTCATAAAGGTATCAATTTAATTAGTACAGTTTTGTCTCGGCTTTATAGGCTAGATATATCAGAAGAAGAAATTCTTTCTAAAAATGCTGAAGATGAATTTTTTATGAGAGCTGTAGAAAAATTTTTAACAACAAAACCAGTACAGAGAATGAAGTTAAAAGAAATTTCTGAGATTTTGGACAGGAAAGATGAATACGCTTTTGAATTTGAAGACAAAGAAAGAAAAGACAGGGAAAGTTTAGAAAAATTCCTTCTCGCTTTACATGATTATTTGGTGCAAAATCATGAGAGTTTTATTTTGGAAGCTAAAAATGATGATGAGCTAGATAATTCTGATAATGAAAAATTTAAAATGTTTAATTATCAAAATAAAGAATTTTTGTCTGATATTGAAGATGTTATAGAATCTGTAAAATATGCGAAAAATAATTCTAGTAGTGGCAAAACTCTTTTAGAATATTTGTCTTTAAAGCTTCCAGAAATTCAAAATTAGAATTTTAGAAAATAATGCTTTATGATATAATCTTTTTCATACAAAAATATGTCATACGATTTTACAAAATTTAAAGAAGAGAAGGAAAATATTTCAAATTATCTTGCTTCCGAATATAGATCTGTACAAACTGGGGCTGCTACTCCACAGGTTTTAGATTTGCTTTCAGTAGATTCCTATGGGTCAAAAATGGCTATTTCTCACGTAGCGTCTGTTGGTGTAGAAAGTCCAGCTAATCTTTTAATAGTGCCTTATGATAAAACTTTATTAAAAGAAATAGAAAAAGTTATAAATGAAGCTAATTTAGGCTTATCTACTTCTGCAGATTCGACAGGTCTTAGAGTTTTTTTCCCAAAGCCTACAACCGAATCTAGACAAAGAATGGTTAAACTTATTAAAGAGAAACTCGAAGAGGCGAGGGTTAAAGTTAGAGGAATAAGAGAAGATATTAAAAAAGAAATTGAAAAATCTGGCAAAGATGGAGAGTTTGGAAAAGATGAAGAAGAAAAATATTTAGAAGAGCTTCAAAATCTTGTCACTGAAGCCAATCGCGAACTAGAAGAAATGTATTCCAAAAAAGAAAAAGATGTTTTAGGGGAATAGGCGGCTTTGTGTTAAAATAATTTTTATAATTTAACATCATTTTATGACAATTTTAATTTTTATTGCAATACTTTTAGTCTTGGTTTTAGTTCATGAAGCGGGACACTTTTTTGCTGCGAAATCTTCCGGGGTAAGAGTAGACGAATTTGCTTTCGGATTTCCTCCTAGACTTTTTTCTAAGACTAAAGGCGAAACTACATATTCTTTCAATGCTATTCCGGTCGGTGGTTATGTAAAAATTTATGGTGAAAATGGTATGGATGAAAAAAACTCTTCTGAAAATAAAGAGGAAGGTGAAATTTTTGAAAATAAACCAAAGCCAGATTTAAAAAGAAGTTTCGCCCACAAACATCCTTTGATTAAAATTTTTATACTTTCTGCTGGAGTAATAATGAATTTAATCTTAGCTTATATATTAATCACTGCTTCAGTCTATTCAACTACGACTTTTGCTATAGATAGAAACTCAGAAGAATATCAAACATTTGTTGATGAAGGAAGAATTCGCAATGAGACAGTTTTAATCGCAAATGTTGTAAAAAATTCTCCAGCTGAAATGGCAGGATTAAAAGTTGGTGATGAAGTGCAAAAAATAACTCTTAATGCGGAAGATGTAATAGGTCAAGTAGATAATCAAAAGACTATCGATATAAATAAAGCTTCCGGAGAAGAGATTACTGAGGCAGTTTCTAAAGCTATAAATGACACAGAAGCTAAACATGGAGATTCTATTACTGTTTATTATAAAAATAAAAAAGGAGAAGATTTATCAACAACTCTCGCTGGAGTTTATAATGTAGAAGGAAATAAAGATAAAAAAATGATCGGCGTAGCTTTCGCTAAGACCGCTACAATTAATTTAAAATTTTCTGAAGCTGTCAAAATGGGTTTTGATAAAACTGTTGAATTTACAAAATTGACCCTAGTCGGTTTCAAAGATTTATTTGTAAATTTATTTACCAAAGGAAGTATTTCTCAGGATATTGCTGGCCCAGTTGGAATATTTGGAATGGTTGGCGAAGCTAAGACTTTAGGTTTTAGTTACTTACTTCTTTTTTCAGCAGTTCTTTCAATTTCTTTAGCTATTTTCAACATACTCCCATTTCCAGCACTGGATGGAGGAAGAATTTTATTTGTACTTATAGAATGGATTTCCGGTAAAAAAATTCCAGAAAAATGGCAAGGAATTTTAAATGGTGCCGGGTTTATAATATTAATATTATTGATGGTGGTGGTAACAGTTAAAGATGTGTTAAAACTTTTCTAGAGATCTCTAATAAATAGTTTATAAAATAAAAAATAGGGGGATACCCTATTTTTGGTTTTTGAATTTTTTTCCACCTTTGGGCTGGGGTGAATATTTTTCCCTTTCCCTTGGCGCATCGCTTCCTCCCAAAATGTTTTGGTTTAATTCAATATCTATAACTTCAATGTTGGGAGGAAAGTAGACAGTTTTGTTTTCTTTTGTTTCCATTCTATTTTTATTTTAAATTTAACCTTGTGTAGCTTATAATAATTTTATTAATAGGTCAAGTGTTGGGATAGTTATAAAAATAATGTAAAATAGCTATATATTTTATAAACTTTTTTAAAAATATGCTTCAATCACAACTTTTTACAAAAACTAAAAAAGAATTTCCTGCAGACGAAACTTCAAACAACGCTCGCTTCTTAATTCAAGCTGGTTATGTTTTTAAAGAAATGGCCGGAGTATATTCTTTGCTTCCGCTTGGAGTTCGGGTAATTCAAAAAATTGAAAATATAATTCGTGAAGAAATGAATAAAATTGGAGGAGTAGAAATGAAGACTTCAATTTTACAAAACAAAGAAGTTTGGGAAAAGACAAATAGATGGGACGATGAAGTAGTAGATACTTGGTTTAAAACTAAACTTAAAAATGGAGCAGAGGTTGGACTTTCTTTCACAAATGAAGAAGCTTATGCAAATATAATGAAATCTTATATTTCTTCTTATAAAGATTTACCGGCTTATCCTTATGATTTTAAATCTATTTTTAGAAATGAAGCCAGAAGTAAATCTGGACTAATGCGTGGAAGAGAATTTTACTGGAAAGCGCTTTATTCTTTTTCTAAAAACAAAGAAGAGCATGAAAAGTTTTATGAAAAAGCGGAAGAAGCTTATAGAAATGTTTTTGAAAGAATCGGTCTTGGAGATAAAACTTATTTCACTTTTGCAAGTGGAGGAACTTTTTCAAAATTCTCTCACGAGTTTCAAACTTTATCCGAAGCTGGAGAAGACACAATTTATGTAGATTTTGAAAAAAAGATTGCAGTGAATAAAGAGGTTTTGACTGATGAAGTTTTAGAAGATTTGGAATTAGACAAAAATAATTTAGTAGAAAAAAAATCTATCGAAGTGGGAAATATTTTTAGTTTAGAATATAAATTTTCAGACCCAATAGATTTAAAATATAAAAATAAAGAAGGGGAAGAAGATAAAGTTTTTATGGGGTCATACGGTATTGGTATTACTAGACTTATGGGGACAATTGTAGAATGTTTTTCTGACGAAAAAGGAATCATTTGGCCAGAAGCTGTAGCACCTTTTAAAATACATTTAGTTTCTTTATTTAGAGATGAAGAGGATGAATCTTATAAGGCAGCTAAAGATATTTATGAAAAATTAACAGTTAAAGGAGTGGAAGTTTTATTTGATAATAGGGAAAATAAAACTCCAGGAGAAAAATTTTCTGATGCTGATCTCATAGGTATTCCACTCCGAGTTGTAGTTTCTGAAAAAAGTTTAGAAAAAGGGGGTGTAGAAATCAAAAAGAGAAACGAGTTAGAAACTAAAATAGTCTCCATAGAAGAGTTTTTAAATAATTTATAAAATAAAAAATCACCTCATAGATTACTTTTATAAGGTGATTTTGTTAGGATATTTACCAAATCCTTCTTTGTGGATACATGGCTCTCTGTATATTTTGATTATACAGAGTAGTGGTAGCTGTTCTACCAACGACATTTGTCCGGCCAATCGATATACCATTTAGGTATAAATCTTCCCACACCACAGATCCAGCAGGTCCCATTTGTAGGTTCCTAACTTTATCTACGGGCATACTTCTTCCTAGCAAAAACATTGAAGATCTTAATCGTTGCTGATATCTTCCGGGTCCTAGGATGCGACCGCACTGCATTATTTCTTGTTGTAGGCTACCATATCCGTATGGCCCAAGATCTTGTACTTGAGTTGTAATCGTTTGTGGGTATGGAAGTCTATACTGCGCTTTTGCAGAAAAAGAAAAAATGCTAATTAAAAAAATAAAGAACATTAATCTTTTCATTTCTGTAAGTTTTTTGGTTTGACAATATTGTTTCTAGCCTTAGTCTATAAAAGTTTTTTAATTTTGTCAATCAAAGTCTTTTGTGCTAAGATATAGAAAATTTTAGCTATGTTTAATAAGTATTTTTCAAGATTTTCTAATGATATTGGTATCGATTTAGGTACAACAAATACTCTAGTTTCTTTGCGTGGGACAGGGATTGTTATTAATGAGCCTTCTGTAGTAGCTATAAATAATAAAACCAATAAAATTGTAGCTCTAGGAATAGAGGCGAAAAATATGATGGGTAGAACTCCAGAACATATTACAATTATCCGCCCTATTATTGATGGGGTAATTTCTGATTATGAAGTAACTGAAGAATTTCTTTCTTATTTAATTAATAAAGCTAATAATCTAAATAAAAAATTTTTAAGGCCAAGAGTGGTTATCGGTATTCCAATCGGCGTTACAGATGTTGAAATTAGAGCTGTAGAAGATGCGGCAAATTCTGCTGGGGCGAGAGAGGTTTATATTTTAGAAGAAGCAGCAGCTGCAGCAATAGGAATGGGTTTATCTATAGAAACTCCAACTGGCTCTATGGTGGTAGATATTGGTGGTGGAACAACAGATATCGCAATAACTTCTCTTTCTGGAATTGTAAAAAGAAAAAATTTAAAAATAGCAGGTGATAAAATGAATCAAGATATAATTTCTTATATTAGAAATCATTATAAAGTTTTAATTGGAGAAAAAACTGCTGAAGAAATAAAAATGGAGATTGGGTCCGCTTTGCCAGATAATCATTCTATGATCGAGACTAGTATCTCTATTAAAGGTAGAGATTTGGTCTCAGGGCTTCCAAAAGAAATCAATGTAAATGAATCTGATATTCGTGAAGCCATGGCTCCTAGCTTGTTTCAAATTGTAGAAGCGGTTAGGGAAACTTTAGAAACAGCCCCTCCAGAAATTTTGGGAGATATTTTGAGAGACGGAATAATTTTAACTGGTGGAGGTTCTCTTATTAAAAATATAGATAAACTCTTTGAAGAAAATCTAAAAGTCGCAGCCCATATTTCTGTAAGTCCTTTGACAGATGTTGTTGTTGGTACAGAAATTGTTCTATCCGATTTAGCTAGATATCATGAGCTTATTATTAAAGATTCCAAAGATATTATTCCAATAGAGTAATTTGTAGGGCAATCTAGATTAATTAAGCTCGATTCTTTAAAAACGAGACTTGTTGTATAATCGTATTATGAATTTAAGAACTAAGAAAAAGTTCCAATTTAATATTTTATTTATTATTATTTACTTAGTATTTTTATTTTCTTTTCCTTTTTTGAGAAACTATTTTAATAGTAATAATATTCGTGTCGGAGCTCCTGAGACAGTTTTGGTCGCAGCCAATAACTCCACAAATTTTGTTTCAAAAGTTTTCAATAATTTTTTTGGATATTTTACTAATAAAAAATATTTACTAAGTGAAATATCTCGTTTGGAAAATGAATTACAGACAGAAAAAAATAGAAAAATTTTTGAGGAAAATATTTCTTCGGAAAAAAAGATTGTAGCTAAAAAAATATTTTCAGACTTTACTAGTGTCTACAATACTATTTTGTTAGACAAAGGAAAAGATAATGGTGTCGCAGAAGGGAATATCGTTTTTTTGTATCCAAATAAAGCTATTGGTGTTGTAAATTCTTCATCAGAAAAGACATCTTTAGTCTCTCTTTTTTCTAAAGATAAAAATCAAGTAGAAGGGATAATTTTTTCTCAAAATTTTGAAAGTAAAATTCCTTTAATAAATTCTGAAGAAGATTTAAATTTAAACGCTTCGAGTTCTAGCACAACAATTGCTACAAGCTCTGATATTTCCCAACCTTTTTCTGATGATATAAATATTAGTATGAGTACCCCAGTTAGTTCTTCAAATAGTATTCTTATTGATTTTATTGGGTATGGAGGTGGAGATTTTGTAGCTAAAATTCCAGAAAATATTAATATTTCTACCGGTACTATTGTATATTTAGCAAGGGATGAAAATAAAACTCTTGGAGAAATAGTAAAAATCGAAAAACAAGAAGCAGCATTTTATCAAATACTTTTTGTAAAAGGTTATTACAATACCAGAGAAAATGGAGATTATTATATAGATATTCAATAAAAGCAAAAAACAAATATGAGAGTAATAAAAAATAATTTTTGGAGAATAGTTGTGAATATTGCACTAATAGCTATATTGCTTTTTTGTATTTTTTATGACCTGAGTTTATCTAACATAAATTTTCCATTTTTAACCACCGTATTTTTCGGATTATTCATTGGTTATAGATTTTTAAGGCCATACCTAAGATAATTTCTAAAGAATTTTTTATGATTAAGAATATTTTTAGAAAAAAATTTTTTAAGAAAAGACAAAGTGGAGGAGAAATAAATCCAGAAGATATTTTTATGGACTCTTCGAATTTACCAGGACTTGACACAGAAAGAATGGAAGGAACTTTTGATAGACCAATTTCTTCTTTTATGGAATTTTTACCTTTATTTGTTTTAATAATAGTCTTTTCTATTTTTTCATACAGACTGTTTACAATTCAAATACAGAATTATGATTTCTACAAAGAAAAATCTGACAACAATAGATACAATGCAAAATTAATTATCGCTAATCGTGGGGAAATCTATGATAGAAATGGTGAAATTTTAGCCAAAAACACAAACGTTCCTTATAGTGATATTTTGAAAAGAGAATATATTGAAACTCCTGGATTTTCTAATTTTTTAGGTTATGTTTCTTCTCCTAAAAAAGATAATTTAGATAATTTTTGGCAAGACACTTATATTGGAAAAGATGGTATAGAACTTTTTTATGATGAACTATTAACTGGTGTAAACGGAAAAAGGATTGTGGAAAAAGATGTGAGGTCTTCCGTTGAGTCCGAAAACTTAATTGTCAAACCAGTGCCAGGAGCTGATCTTACTTTAACCATAGATTCTGCTTTACAAGAAAAACTTTATTCTTCAATCAGGAATTGGGTAAATTCAAAAGGTTTTATTTCTGGTGCTGGAATAATTATGGATGTAAATAATGGAGAAGTTTTTGCATTAGCTTCTTATCCTGAATATAATAATAATTTAATGACCAACGCTAGTACCACAGAAGAAAAAAAAGAAGTAGCTGAATCTCTTCTCGATAAACGAACTCCATTTTTGAATAGAGTTACTTCAGGATTATTTACTCCAGGATCGGTAGTAAAACC
This sequence comes from Candidatus Elulimicrobiales bacterium, assembly GCA_034927475.1. Taxonomy (GTDB): domain Bacteria; phylum Patescibacteriota; class Minisyncoccia; order Phycocordibacterales; family UBA5272; genus UBA5272. The sequence goes on along the minus strand of JAYFPW010000002.1, from coordinate 230,745 downwards.
TTTTATGGCCTATGGAGCTTTAAATGAAGGAGTTATCTCTCCAGATAAAAAATTATTATCTAAAGGAGCTATTGTGATAGAAAATAAATATGGTGGCCCAGATACTGTCTTTAGAGATTGGAAAGTTCATGGATGGGTAAATGTTGTAGAAGCTATAGCTGTATCTTCAGATGAATATTTTTATCAAGTTGGAGGTGGGTATCAAGAGCAAAAAGGTTTAGGTATAACTAAAATTGATGAATATGCTAAACTTTTTGGACTTTCTACTCCAACAGGTATAGATTTACCAGGAGAAATTTCTGGAGTAATTCCTACACCAGATTGGAAAAGGATAAATTTTATAGATGGTGAATGGAGGTTGGGAGATACTTATCACACTTCTATTGGGCAGTTTGGTTTTCAATTAACTCCCGCGGAACTTGTAAGATATACAGCTTCAATTGCTAATAATGGAAAACTTGTTACACCTCATTTATTTTTATCAGCGACATCTTCTAACGAACTATCAAACAAAGAATTAATAAATCAATTTAATAATAAGGTGTGGAATATACAAAATTTAAATCTAAATCAAAATTCTCTTAAATATGTAAAACAAGGAATGAAAAACGTTGTTCTTCCAGGAGGAACAGTGTCTCAGCTAAATATCCCAGGTCTTGATGTGGCCGCAAAATCTGGAACAGCTGAAATTGGGGTTGTGAAGGGTAGGGTTAACTCTTTAATGGTGGGTTATTTTCCATATGAGAATCCAAAATATGCTTTTGCTGTTATTTTAGAAAATGGTCCCGTCGATGCACCAGGGGCATCTTGGGCAATTAAACCAGTTTTAGAATATATTGCTGAAAATGGAGAGCAATATTTAGACTAATTTTAAAATGAGTGAAAATGTGGTATTATTTTAACAATTAATAAGGAGACTTTAAATTTAATTTATATGGCAAAAGAAGTAAAAGAATATCTAACAATAGAAAAAAAGAAAGAGCTTGAATTAGAGCTTAACAATTTAAAAACTGTGAGAAGAAAAGAAATTGCTGATGCGATTGAATGGTCTAAATCTTTAGGGGATTTAGCTGAGAATGCGGAATATTCTCAAGCTAGAGAAGATCAAGCTAGATGTGAAGCTAGAATTGGTGAGTTAGAAACAATATTACAAAATGCGATAATTACAAACTCCAATGAGTCTAGAAATGGCGTTTCTGTAGGATCTGTTGTAGTGGTTAATAATATGGAAAGTGAAGAAATAAATACTTTTACTATAGTTGGTTCTGAAGAAGTGGATTTGGATAGTGGAAAAATTTCTAACGAGTCTCCATTAGGTTCTGCTTTGCTTGGAAAAAATGAAGGTGATACTGTGACTTTTATGGCACCAAAAGGTCAGGTAAATTATAAAATTAAAAAAATAAATTAAAAAATAAATAATATGGCGGAAAACAAAAACACTTACGGTATAGTTTATCTTTTAGTCGCTGCTGTGGCGGTGGCTGGGTTTTTCTTTTTAGTGAAAAAAATTGACGGTTTTAAAGGAAGAAATGATACTATTAATTCTGTTGCGGATGTAAATAGTACAAACGGGGATTCTCCTTTAACTTTTTTACTAGGTGATGATGGTTGGTATTGGATAAGTACAGCTTATGCGGACGCTACAAACTTTAATCCAATAGTAGAAGACGCTTTCAAGTTAACCTTAAAAGGTGACGGAACTTTTACAACAACAACCGACTGTAATAATGCTTTTGGTAAATATGATGCCGATAATAATAAAATTTCTTTTTACGATATTGGTAGCACAAAGATGTATTGTCAAAGTTCACAAGAAGGAGAATATTTAGAAAATTTAAGTAATGTTGAAAGATTTTCTATCAATGAAAAAGGGGTTTTGGTTTTTAATTTAAAAGACAGTAAAGGAGAAATGTTTTTCAGTCCAACACTTTTAGAGAGATAATTGATAAAAATTAAATCCCTGCATTTGCAGGGATTTTTGTTAATCCTTTTTTTGAAAAAGTTTACAATACAGAGGATAAGAAAGATTTTTTTCTTCTTGAAAAAAGTTTTTTTGTAAGCAAAACTCAAAGGCTAAAAGAGATGCTCTTGGATGTTTGCTTTCGTTATGAATTTTCCAAAAATCTTCTAATTCCAATAAAGAATTTTTACCTTTTGTATCATATACTTTTGATAAAACACGTACTGATTCCTGAGCGGAAACCGAAGATTTTGCTTCAAGCGCTAAAGAGATTAAATATTCTTTTTCTGGATGAGAATATTTCTTTTCTATCTTTTTGTAGATAAAAGAAATAAGTTTGAAAGCAAATTCAGAGGATTCAGTCTCTCTAGCCACCATATGTAAAGCTTTTCTTGTTGTCTCATCTAGTTCAGATAAGGAATCGCTTTCAAAAATTTTCAAATAGGCTTCTGCCACCTCAAAGCCACATCTTTTGTTGAAATAGGAATTTGTGCCTATAAGCATCAAACTGTTCAAAATATTCCGTCTTCCCAAATCGCTAAGATTTGGGGACTCTAAAATTTCTTGTAAACCATTTAAGGCTTGAATCTGCACTTCTTCTTTGTAGCTGTAGATTACAAGATTTTTTAAATCTTGGAAATCAGGATTTTTTATTTCAAATGTCTTCATTTTGAATTATTTTTTAGTTTTTAAACAACACTATCAGCTGTCATACTAACAAAATTAAACTCCTTGTCAAACTTTCACTTTTATTAAAAATACCTTATAATGTTTACATCATTTTAAAAATATGACATCCATTTTAGAATTAAAAGAAGAAAGATTTAAAAAGTTAGAAAAATTAAAAGAAAAAGGTTTCGATCCTTTTATTGCGCATTCTAATAGAAATATTTCTATTAAAGACTATTTAAAAGATTTTGAAAATATAGAAACAGCTATTTTAGCTGGAAGAGTGATGTCATCTAGAGGGCAAGGTAATTTAATTTTCTTTGACATTTTTGATGGTTCTAGTGAATTAAACGAAAATAGTAAAGTCCAAGCCATAATTAAAAATCCTGAAAGTCCAATAGAAGCTTTTAATTTTTACAAAGAGTTTGTCGATATTGGGGATTTCGTGGAAATAGAAGGAGAAAAGTTTTTATCTAAAACTGGACAAAGAAGCATTTTAGTTAAAAGTGTAAAAATGCTTACCAAATCACTATTACCTTTGCCGGATAAATATCATGGGCTTCAAGACGAAGAGCTTAAAATGAGATATAGATATTTAGATATTTTAACTAATAGCGAATTAAGAGAATTATTTTTTAAGAAAGCAAAATTTTGGAATGTCATCAGAGAATTTTTGACTAACAAAGGAATGTTGGAAGTAGAAACTCCAACCATTGAAAATACAACGGGTGGAGCAGAAGCTAGACCATTTAAAACCTATCATAACGATTTTGATATGGAAGTTTATATGCGTATTTGTGTTGGAGAACTCTGGCAAAAAAGATTAATGGCTGCTGGATATTGCGGAACTTTTGAAATTGGAAGAGCTTATAGAAATGAAGGCTCTAGTCCAGAACATCTTCAAGAATTTACTAATTGTGAATTTTATTTGCCGTATGCCGATTATAGAGATGGTATGAAGCTAGTTAAAGAACTTTATATTAAAATCGCGAATGAGGTTTTTGGAAAGACTGAATTTGAAATGAAAGGTTTTACTTTTGATTTGAGTAGTGAATGGGTAGAAATAGATTACGCACAAGAAATTGAAAAACAAACTAGTATAAATATTTGGGAAGCTAGTGATACTGAAATAAAAGATAAATTGGAAGAATTAAAAGTTAAATATGATGGAGAAAATCGTGAAAGACTTTTAGATACACTTTGGAAATATTGTCGCAAAAATATTTCAGGTCCTGCATTTTTAGTGAATCCACCACTTCTGGTTGCGCCACTCGCAAAACCAAATCCTGATGGAAAGACAGCTCAAATGTTTCAACCGATACTTGCTGGCAGTGAAATTGGTAGAGGTTATTCAGAATTAAACAATCCAATTATTCAGAGAGAAAATTTTGAAAAACAAAAAGAACTTTTAGAGAAAGGGGATGAAGAAGCTATGATGCCAGATTGGGATTTTGTGGAGATGCTTGAACATGGTATGCCTCCAACATGTGGATTTGGGTTCGGAGATAGACTTTTTGCCTTTTTGGCAGGCCTCCCACTTCGAGAAACTATAATGTTTCCACTAATAAAAGAGAAAAAATAAGACTTCTTAACCTTCTTAACATTCCAAACCTAGTTTTCCACAGGAAAAGCTGGGTTTTTTGTTTTTATAAAAAATAAAGTGGTATATAATGGGTAAAGGTGGGATATTGTGGGAGATATCGTGAACACCAATATTAATTATGCTTATCGGACACTATATTCACGGACTCGATGATAAAAAAAGAATTTCTATTCCAGCAAAATGGAGGACTGTTCTTGGTAAAAAGGTTGTCGTTACTAGTGGTCTCGATAAGTCGCTCTTTGTATATAGTTTAAAAGAATGGCAAAAAATCGCAGAAAAACTTTCATCTCTATCTTTTGCAAGTAAAGATACAAGAAGTTTTACTCGTTTTATGCTCTCTAACGCTTTTGAAACCGATCTTGATTCTGTGGGAAGAATTTTGATCACTGATCAGCTTAAAAAAATTGCTGATATAAAAAAGAAAGTCGTGTTAGTTGGTATGCATTCTAGAATTGAAATTTGGGACGAAGAAGAATGGGAGAGATATTCAATTCTCAATAATAAGAGTGCAGAATCTGTGGCTGAAAAGTTGTCTGACATTGGAGTTTTGTAGAATTATGCATATTCCAATTTTATTAAAAGAATCAATAGATTCTCTTAATCTCCAAAAAGGAGACACGGTAGTAGATTGTACAACTAATAGAGGAGGGCATTCTTTGGAGATGGCTAAAAGAATAAAAAAGGATGGAATTTTAATTTGTTTAGATCTTGATAATCAAGCTTTAAAAGAAGCTGAAACATTTTTAAAAAAAGAACTAAAAAATGATATTCCAAAAATCTTTTTTATAAATGAAAATTTTAGACACATAAAACAAGTTTTGGAAAATTTGGGTGTCGAAAAAATTGACGGACTTATGGCTGATCTTGGAGTTTCTTCGGAAGAGATAGATGAATCTGGAAGAGGTTTTACTTTTCAAAAAGATGAACCTCTGATAATGACTTTACAAGATAAAGTTAATGAAGAAAGTTTAACTGCAGAAAAAATATTGAATACATGGGAAGAGGAAAATCTTGCCGACATAATTTATTATTATGGAGACGAGAGGTATGCAAAAAGAATTGCTAGAAATATTTGTGAAGAAAGAAAGAGTAAAAAAATAAAAACTACTTTCGATTTAGTAAATATTATAGAAAAATCAGTACCGGAAAATTACAAGAGACAAAAAATACATTTTGCTACCAAAACTTTTCAAGCTCTTAGGATAACGGTAAATGACGAGCTGAGAGCCGAAGAAGAACTTATTCAAACTCTTCCAAATATTTTAAAAAATAACAAAAGAGCAAGTTTTTTAACTTTTCATTCAGGCGAAGACAGGATTTTAAAGAATACAGTCAAATCCCTAAAAGAAGAATTGAAGTTGATTAAGTTTGAAAATAAAAAAGATTTTCTAGAGCCAGAAAGAAAAGAAGTTTTAGGAAATCCAAGATCAAGAAGTGCAAAATTGAGAGTCGTAGAAAAAAAATAATATGCAAATTAAAACTACACAATTAAATAAGGATAGATTAAATGGAAATAAACTCTATTTGCATAATTTTAAGAATTTTTCTACGAATAGTGTAAAGAAATCTTTTAAAATTTATGTTATTCATGCATTACTTTCAATTCTTGCTATTCTAAGTATTGCTTATATGGTTATTGTGGTGGCAGTAATTTTTAATATTATAAATAAAAAAGAGGGCTTAGCTAGTATAAATGATATCAATGTTAAATCAGCTAAACTTGAAAAAGCCTACAACGCTACAATTTTAAACATAACCAAAGAATATGCTTTTAATAATGGATTTATAGAAACAAAAAATAATAATTTTGCAACAAGAAAAGATGCTGCAGCAAGTTTCTCTTTTTTGTATGAGGGCGTAAATGTTGGGCCGGAAAATATTAACCAATAATAGGACCCATGTCAGAAAGAAATAAATTAATTCACAACCGAATAAATATTTTTGTTTTGGTTATCTTTTTTATATTTGCTTTAATTATTGCCAGACTTTTTTATTTACAAATAATTCATGGTGCTGAATATAAAAGAGCTGGTGAGAGTCAATATTTTTATGATACGGGAGAAAATTTTGATAGAGGGTCTATATTTTTTACTAATAAAAAAGGGACTTTTTCTCCGGCTGTAGCCATGTCTAATGAGTATGATTTAGCTTTAGACCCAAAGACAATAAATTTATTTTTTGAAAAAAGGATTGAAGAAGGCTTAAATCTTTCCGAATTAGAAAATGATTATTTTTCAAAAATTTCAAAAGTTTTTGAAGATTATAATTCAAAAATTGTAGAAGGTGCAAGCTCTTCATCAAAAATAGTTTCTTTTTTAGATAAAGATAGTTTTTTAGAAAAAATGCATCAAAAGGATTCTGGTTATGAAATTCTTTTAAAAAATGTTCCAGAAGAAATAGCGAATGAACTGGTTTCCCTTAGAATGAAAGGTCTTATTGTGAGTAGAAAAAAGAGTAGAGTTTATTTCGAAAAAGATATTGGCGCAAAAGTTTTTGGTTTCGTAGGCTTTTCCGAAGATAAAAAAACTGGACTTTATGGACTCGAGAGATATTACAATGACGTTTTAGATAAAAAAAATATAGTTAATTCAAACTTTTTTGCTGAAGTTTTTTCAGATTTTAATTCTAGCGATATAGAAAATAAAGATACATCCAGAATGTTGCAACACGCTTCTTCTGAGGGTGATATAAATTTAACCATCGATGCAAACGTTCAGAGATATGTGGCAAAACTGTTGGGGGACGCTAAAGCTAGATGGAATTCTCAAAAAATTGGAGCAATTGTTATGGATATTAATGACGGATCTATTTTGGCCATGGAAGAGATTCCGACTTTTGATCCAAATAACTATCGGGAAGTGTCAGATATCTCTGTATATAACAATGATTTGGTTTCTGGCGTGTATGAAATGGGTTCTATTATTAAACCTTTGACTGTTGCTGTCGCTTTAGATATGGGTTTGGTGAATGAATCAACAACATATAATGACACCGGATCTATAGTCTTGAATGGTTATAGAGTTTCTAATTATGACAAGGTTGCCCGAGGACCAAATACTCCACTTCAAAAAATTCTCTCTGACTCTTTAAATGTCGGTATTGCTTTCTTAGTAGAAAAAATTGGCGGAAGTAATTTAAGTGAGTATTTTCACAAATTTGGTTTCGGAGAATATACTGGTATCGATTTACCATCTGAAGCTTCTGGTTTGGTAAGCAATTTAGATTCTAAAGTTGCAGTAGATTTGGTTACCGCCGGGTTTGGGCAAGGTATTGCTACTACTCCGATTCAAACTATTAGAGCTTTAGCTGTTCTTGGTAATGGAGGAAAGCTTGTTACTCCGCATGTAGTAGAAAGTATTAGTTATGACAATGGAACAACAAAAGTTATTGTTCAAGATGAACCTATTAATGTTTTTCAAAGCACCTCAACAAGTGAAAGGATTAGTAAGATACTTACAAGAGTTGTCGATGAAGCTATGAATGCAAAAAATCCACATTATACAGTTGCGGCAAAAACAGGTACCGCACAAGTTTCAAATCCTAACACTGGTAAATATTATGAAGATAAATATTTACACTCTTTCTTCGGATACTTTCCAGCGACAAATCCTAAATATATTATTTTCTTATATCAAGTAGATCCAAGGGGGGCACAATACGCTTCTCAAACATTAAAAGAATCTTTTTTTAGTTTGGTTAACTATTTAATAAGCTATTACGAAATTCCTCCAGATAGATAATTGATATTTTACGTATTAGTGAATGCGTATGTTATAATCTTTTTATAATTAATAATTATAAAATAATATGTCAAATGTAATCACACATTCTTCCAAAGGTGGAAAAAAGAAAAATAATGCAGTTGTTGTTATCGGAAGTATTTTAGCAATAATTGTTATCCTTTTTGGACTAAACTATTTTATTAGTCAAAAGAACAAAAATAATACTGAGGTTGTGGATAAGGTAGCAAATAATCAAACAACAATGGGTGACCCAGATTCAAAAGTTAAAATTGTAGCTTATTCAGATTTCCAATGTCCAGCTTGTGCTGGTTTCGGTATAGTTTTTCCAGAAGTATATAAAAATATTATAGAAAAATATGGACCAACATCTTTATCTTTAGTTTATAAATATTTTCCTCTAACCTCTATTCATCCAAACGCTTTACTTGCTGGATATTCAGCCGAAGCTGCTGGTAATCAGGGAAAGTTTTGGGAAATGCATGATATTTTATTTGAAAAACAAAGTGACTGGGGAAATGTTTTAGATGCTAAAAGTAAGATTGAAGGCTATGCTAGAGATATTGGTTTAGATATGGCGAAATTTATCTCTGACAGAGATAGTGGTGAAGTGCAAAAAATAGTGAACGATTCACTTACAGAAGCTAAAAAGCTTGGATTAACTCACACACCATTTGTCTTTATGAACGGTCTAGAAATGACAAATTTGAGCCTTTCTGCAGAAGATATTCAGAACAGAATAGAACAGGAACTAGAAAGATTAAATGTGTCTCCAATTAATTAGTAAAATAAAAAAATAAATCAACTAAAAGCCGTAATATTCTATTTTTTAGATAGATTTTCAAAACGGTTTTTATTTTGTATAATAGATAAAAAATATATGGGAATTAAACAATTTTTTACAAAACAAGCAACAAAATACGCAACTCGTAAATTACCAGAAGACCAAAAAGAAATGATTAACAGTCTTGTAGAACAAGATCCAGAGCTTTTTGAGAAGATAGCTAAAGAAACTAAAGAGTTAGTAAAACAAGGCAAACCAGAAATGTACGCTTCTTTTGAAGTGATGAAAAAATATCAGAACGAGCTTCAGGAAGCAGCTGCTAAAGCTGGTGTTCAAAAAACAGTTCAGAGATAAATATTTCAAAAGAAATTATTTTTTCTCGTGAGCCCCGCAAGCGAAACTTCAAAAAAACAATTTCTTTTTAATCATACAAAATTATGTCACTAAGTATCGGAATAGTTGGATTACCAAATGTTGGTAAAAGTACACTTTTTAACGCGCTCACAAAAAATAGTGTGCCTGCTGAAAACTATCCATTTTGTACCATTGATCCATCTGTTGGAATTGTAGAAGTTAGTGATAATAGACTTTACAAACTTTCAGCAATGAGTAAGTCTAAAAAAACTATTCCAGCAGTAGTAGAATTTGTAGATATCGCTGGACTTGTAAAAGGAGCTAGTGAAGGTGCTGGACTTGGAAATAAATTTTTGCAACATATTCGTGACACAGATGCGATTTTGGAAGTAGTTCGAATTTTTGAAGACGATAAACAAATTCACGTAGAAAATAGAATCGATCCACTTTTAGATATTCAAATAATTAATTTGGAATTAATTTTAGCTGATTTAGCGACAGTAAATAAAAGATTAGAAACTATTGAAAGAGATGTGAAAAAAGGCGACAAAGAAGCTATAAAATTTAAAGGCGCCATATTAAAAGTGAAAAAATATTTAGAAGAAGATAAATTGGCTAATAGGTTAATTTCAGAAAAAGCTTTAGATGAAGAAGAGATGAAATTAATTAAAGAATTACATCTTATTACCATGAAGCCAATTCTTTATGGATTAAATAAAAAATGCGGTGCTAAAAATTTAGACGAAATAAAAGATTCTCGTTGGGAAGAGCTTCTTAACTATTTTAAAGAAAATGATTATAATTATTGTTTAATAGATGCCAAAGTGGAAGATGATTTGAAAGATTTTGAAGGAGAAGAGAAAGAGGTGATGAGGCAAGAAATTTCAGGTGGCGGAATTTGTGATGATGGAATTCATAATTTAATTTCTGAAAGTTATAAAATGCTTGGACTAGAAACCTATTTTACAACAGGGGAAGATGAGACACGTGGTTGGACTTTTAAAAAAGGCTCTACTGCCCCAGTTGCAGCAGCAGCGATTCATACAGATTTTCAAAATAAATTTATTCGCGCCGAAGTTGTCGCTAGTAAAGATTTGCTAGAATCCAATGGCTATAAAGTCGCTCGTGAGAAGGGTCTGGTTCGTACCGAAGGAAAAGAGTATATAGTTAAAGATGGAGATGTTATAGAGTTTAGGATATAGTTGATTTATCCTTGATTTTGTGATAATATTTGAGGACTTACGAAATACTAAAATTATGAAAAAAGACATTCATGGAGAATATTTTGATGACGCTGTAATTACTTGCGCTTGTGGTGCAAAGTATATTGTTGGGTCTACACAAAAAGAACAAGAAATTGAAATCTGCTCTGCTTGTCATCCTTTTTATACTGGACAAGAAAAAGTTTTGGACACAGCCGGAAGAGTTGATAGATTTAAGAAAAAAGTTGCAGCCGCTTCAGCTAAGAAAGCTACTTCTAAAAAAGCTTAACTTTTTTGATAAAAACATTCGTTATTTTAGCGGGTGTTTTTATTTTGTATATTAAGATATAATTAAAAGATAAAACTATGACATATTCAGCAGAAGATTTTAAAGAAAATGAAAAGACTAAATATATTTTTCCGTCTTATGAAGATCTCTTAAAAAAAGAAGAAGGGGCTAATTCTTTATTGTCTGATTTAGAGATGAAAGAAATCGCTGAAGAAGAATTAAAAAATATTGAAGTAGAAAAAGAAAAACTTTGGAAAGAAATGACAGAGATTTTAGATAAAGATAAAGAGGAAGAAGAGAAACCAAAGTCTATGATTTTGGAAATTGCTGCTGGAGCTGGCGGGGATGAGTCTTCTTTATTTGCAGCAGAACTCGCAAATATGTATCAAAACTTTGCTTTGAATAATAGATGTTCATTTGAAAAATTAGATGAATCTGTTTCAGATGTTGGTGGATACAAAGATGTGTCTTTTGAAATAAAAGGAGGTAGTGCTTGGGATAATTTTAAATATGAAATGGGAGTGCATAGAGTACAAAGAGTTCCGGATACAGAAAAAAATGGAAGAGTACATACTTCAACTGTGACTGTCGCAGTTATGCCAATTCGTAAAATTAAAAAAATTACAATTAATCCAGCTGATATAGAAATGGAAACTTCTAGAAGTGGTGGAGCTGGAGGACAAAATGTAAATAAAGTTGAAACTGCTGTTAGACTTATTCATAAACCAACTGGTATCGCTGTTAAATGTACTGTAGAAAGAAGTCAGCTTAAAAATAGAGAAAGAGCAATGGAAATGCTTCAAGCCAGACTAGATCAAATGGAAGAAGAAAAATTCTCAAGAGAAAATAGTGATGCTAAAAGAGAGCAAGTGGGAACAGGGGATAGAAGTGAAAAAATTAGAACCTATAATTTTCCACAAGATAGAATTACAGATCATAGAATCAAAGAATCTTGGCATGGAATTTCCAAAATTATGTCTGGAGAAATGGGGGTTATCGTAGAAGCGCTTCAAAATTTTAAAGGAGAATTTGGAACAGACGACGAAGATTAGATATATTTGACAAATTAAAAATATTTGTTATCCTAGTGTTAGTATTTACAATTTTAAAATTTCAAGAAATGACTTACGAGGAAATTATGAAAAAAAGAGAGGCTTTAGAGAAAAGAAGAAGAGAAATCGATGAAGAGATGTGGCCATTATATGAAGCTGACTATCTTTCACTTGAAGAAAAAGAAAGGTTTGAAAAGTTGTCTCGAGAGTATGGAATCCTTAATGAGGAGGATACTAGACTCGTAAAGGGATTAATAGAGACTTTTAAAAAGAATTAAATTAAAAGACCCGGAAATTGTTAATTTTCGGGTTTTTCTGTTTTCTTAACATTTGCTATAATTCTTTTATATGAAAATACTAGTCGTAGAAGACAGTGTAAAATTAAACGAAGGAATACAACTTTATTTAGAAGAAGAGGGTTTTAATGTGGAAGTGGCTTTTAATGGCGTTCAGGCTCTTTCTAAAGTTAAAGATTTACAAAAAGAAGGAGAAGAATTTGATGTAATTATTTTGGACAGAATGATGCCGATGAAAGACGGAATTGAAACTTTAAGAGAAATAAAAAATCTTGGAATAGAAAGCGGGATAATTATTTTGACAGCTAAAGATACTGTTGATGATAAAGTTTTCGGCTTAGCTGCAGGAGCAGATGATTATATGGTAAAACCATTTAACGTAAAAGAGCTCACAGCCAGAATTCATTCTCTTTATAGGAGAAATTTGCAAAAAAATAATCCAGTTAAAAACGCAAATACTCATATTGTAGGTACAACTGTCAAAAAAGAAGTCTTTCATGCTGATAAAGACTCCAGATTTACTTTTAATGCAAATACTGGAGAAATTGTAATTGAGAAAGAAGAAGGTAAAGAAAAAACAATTTCTCTTACAAATAAAGAGGCTGATATATTTGAAATATTATTAGAGGAAAATGGTGGAGCTGTAAGTAAAGAAAATATTTTAGAAAAAATTTGGAAAGAATCTGAAACTCCAAGTAGCCGTTTTGTGGATGTGCATGTACATAATTTGCGCAATAAACTTATTAAAAATAATTTCTCTGGAAAGGTAGAGACTGTTCGTGGTGTTGGGTATAAATTAGTCTTTAATTAAAATGAGAAAAAATTCTAAACAAAATCTTTTTACTTCAACTAGATTAAAGCTAGATCTTATAGCTTCAATCTTTGTATTTATTATTTTAGGATCTTTCTCTTTTGTAGTTTATAGTCTTTTAACTCAAGATATTATTTATCAAATTTCTCCTGTCTTTAAAAGTGAACAGATTTCTTATTATATAAATGCGGATGAACTTTTTCAAAACTTGAGAGACCAAACAATATTTTTGTTAATAGTTTCTGATATTATAATTTTTATAGTGAGTATTATTTTATTTGATAGGTTGGTGAAAAAAATGTTAGAGCCAATAGAATATACGACCAATCTCCAAAAAAAGTTTGCTTCAAATCTTTCCCATGAACTAAGAACTCCTTTATCGGTTATGAATATGAGAGCAGAGATTATGTCTAGTAAAATAGAAAAAGCTGAAAAAGAAGAAAAAAATGAAAATGATAAAAAATTATTGTCAGACGTTAAAGGTGGGGCAAATATTATTTTAAAAGAGATTTCTGGTATGACAACATTAATTGATGATTTGCTGTTTGAAGCCAGAATAAAATATATAGAAAATAAACCAGAAGATGTTACTGTGGGAGAAATTCTTGATTTGATTCAAAAATCTTACGAAACTTTAGAAAATAATAAAAATGAAAATGTGGTTTTTCATATAGATAATGAGTTAAAACTTCATAAACACATCAAAGCCAGCCCGACACACCTGAAGAGAATTTTCAACAATCTAATTTCAAATAGTTTTAAATACACAGAATCCGGTGAAGTTAAAATTTCTCTTTCCAAGTACAAAAATTTAGGTAAAAAATATTTAAAAATAGAAGTCTTTGATACGGGTATTGGAATTAAAAAAGAAGAACTACCAAAAATTAGCGAAAGATTTTACAGGGGAAAAAATGTTGAAGAAGAGTTTTCTGGTACTGGAATAGGTTTATCTATAGTTAAAGGTATAGTTCACGCAAATAATTGGCATTTCTCTATTCAAAGCGAAGAAGGAAAAAATACTTCTATAATTATTTCTAAAATTCCATTAGCAGAAGATCCTTTAGAATAATTTCCAATATTTCAAAGTTTTATTGTGATATAATTTTCTTATGAGGAAAATCGCAATTAATGGTTTTGGTAGAATAGGTAGAGCTTTTTTAAAGCTTGCTTTAATGGATGAAAAAGCTTTAAAAGAAATAGATATTGTCGCTATTAACGATTTGGGGGATTTGGATAATATGATTTATCTCCTAAATTACGATACTGTTTACAGGCAAAAAAGTTTTAGAAATATAGAAGCTAAAATTATTAATGAAAAAGAAAAGTATTTAGTTTTAGTTTTACCAAATGGAAATAAAAAAGAGATTAGGTTTTTAAGTGAAAAAGACCCAAATATTTTTATACAAGACAAAATTTGGAATTCTCTAGGTGTAGAAATCGTCGTTGAATGTACTGGAGCTTTTGTGAGCGCAGATAAATCACACTTTCATATCGAATCTGGAGCAAAAAGAGTTATTTTGTCTGCCCCAGCAAAAGATTTAAAAAACAGCATGAGAAAAAGTGATACGGTGCTTATGGGAATAAATGAAGAAAAACTAAAAGATTCTGTTATAACTAGCAATGCTTCTTGTACTACAAATGCCGGTTCTCCAGCTATAGCTATTTTGGATGAAGCTATAGGTATTGAGAAAGCAATTTTAAATACAGTTCACTCTTATACAGCTTCACAAGCTTTAATTGATGGCTCTAGTAAAAAAGGTTATAGAGAAGGAAGGGCTGCAGCGCAAAATATTATACCGTCTACTACAGGAGCAGCTATTGCTTTCACTAAAGCCTATCCAAAATTAGAGGGTTTATTTGATGGGCTTTCTATTCGTGTACCAACAATTTCCGGAAGTATTGCAGATATAACTTTTATCTCTAAAAGAAATACAAGTACTGAAGAGATAAATAGAATTTTAACCAATGCCAGTAAAGAAGAAAGATGGAAAAACCTTTTGGCAGTAAGTGATGAGGATTTAGTCTCAAGCGATATTTTAGGATTACGTTACGCAGGTATTGTAGATTTACAAATGACTAAAGTTGTTGATGGAAATCTAGTAAAAATTCTTATTTGGTACGATAATGAGGTTGGATACGCAAATACTTTAATTGAACACACTGTAAAAGTTGCAAAAATTCTTTAAAATTTACTATTTCATAATTATTTTTTCCTAAAGTCAAATATGTTGATAAGTTTTTCTTTATCTAGAAATGTCGGATAGACAATCTTGTCAAATTTCTTGATGATACAAGTGTCTAATGTGTTAATATTTTCTTATAAAGCAAGTGGGTGCTTTTGGGTTTTTTATTTTGTATTACAAAAAATTAATAATTTAAATAAAAAATAGTAAAAGTATGGAAAAAAAGAAAAATATCCCAAAAAATGATTTGATAAAAATCAAATTTATTAGAAAAAGAACAGGGGAGGTCGTACCATTTGATCTTAATAAAATAACCGGAGCAGTTTTAAAAGCTTTTGAAGCTTCCAAAGAAGGTGGAGAGCTTATGGCTGAATTTATTGCGGCCAATGTTTTTAAAAATTTACTTAATATACAAGATGGTCTAGCCAAAAAAGATAAAAAGAGTAAATTTTTACCTTCTGTGGAGATGATACAAGATTTGGTAGAAAAAGAACTAATGAAATCTAATTTTACCGACACAGCAAAAAGATACATTCTTTATCGAAGTCATCGCTCAGAAATGCGCGCTTTAAAACCAATATCTAAAGCTACTAAAAAAGCAGTTGAAGAAAGTAGTAAATTCTTTTCCAGTCCTTATTCTGAATTTATTTTCTATCAATTTTACTCAAGATGGATGCCAGATCTTGGACGTCGCGAAACTTGGATAGAAACTGTGAATCGTTTTATGGATTACATGAGAGAAAATCTGGAAAACAAGTTAACAAAGAAAGAATATGATGATGTTTACAAAGCTATTTTAAATCAAGATGTTTGTCCTTCAATGAGACTTCTTTGGTCTGCTGGAAAAGCTTGTAGAAATTCAAATGTTTGGGCTTATAACTGCTCTTACATCACCCCAACTTGCCCACAAGATTTAGGAGAAATTATGTATATTTCTATGTGTGGAGCCGGGCTTGGTTTTTCGGTAGAATCTGAAAATGTACAACAATTTCCGCAAATTAAAAAACAGCTTAAGGAGAAGCCGGTAAATTATATTGTGGAAGACAGCAAGGAAGGATGGGCAGATGCGTTTATTTTCGGGTTAGAAGCATGGTTTAATGGAAAAGATGTAAAGTTCGATTACTCTCAAATTAGACCAACTGGAGCCCGTTTAGAGACGGCTGGAGGAAGAGCTTCCGGACCTCAACCGTTAATTGAGCTTATGGATTTTTCAAGACGAAAAATCTTAGCAAAACAGGGTCGTCGTTTATCAAATTTAGACTTACACGATATTGTTTGTAAAATTGGTTTAATTGTTGTCGCTGGTGGAGTCCGTCGAAGTGCACTGATTTCACTTTCAGAATTAGATGATTTGGAAATGAGAGATGCAAAAAAGGGACAGTTTTATTTAACTGAATCTCAAAGAACTATGGCGAACAATTCTGTTGTTTTCAATGAAAAACCTAGCGCTGAAGAATTCTTAGAAGAATGGACAGCTTTAGTGAAATCAAAATCTGGAGAAAGGGGACTTTTCAATCGTGGGGGTTTAGAAAAACAGGTCCCAGCTCGCCGTTGGGAATTTATAAAGAATGAAAAACAAATTGGTTTAAATCCTTGTGGAGAAATTTACCTTAAATCAAAACAATTTTGTAATTTAACTAGTATTGTGATTCGCCCACAAGACACCATGAAAACTCTCAGTAGAAAAATGGAAATAGCTACCATTCTTGGAACCTATCAATCTACACTTACAAATTTTGGTTATCTTTCTAAAAAATGGAAAGTAAATTGTGAAGAAGAAAGACTTTTAGGAGTTTCTTTAACTGGATATTATGATAATAAACTTATTCGTAATGATACTAATTTAGAGAGTTTAAGAAATGTTGGAATTGAAACTAATAAAAAATTTGCAAAGCGTTTTAAAATCAATCCGTCTACAGCTATCACTTGTGTTAAACCACATGGCAATTCAAGTCAGTTATTAGGTGTCGGTTCTGGAATGCATCCTTGGTATGCGCCATACTTTGTTCGTAGAGTTCGCATTTCTAATACGGACCCATTATTACAGATGGCTAGAGATCAAGGTGTGCCATGTGTTCCTGAAGTTGGACAGTCTGCCACTAATGCTACAACTTTTGTTTTAGAGTTTCCCGTCAAAGCACCTACTGGAGCCATCTTTAAAGAAGATATTTCAGCGTTAGATTTATTAAAAGAGTGGAAACGATTAAAACAACATTTTGTAGAACATAATCCTTCAGCGACGATTTATGTCGGCCCAGAAGAATGGATTGGGGTTGGAAATTTTGTTTATGAAAATTGGGATCTCGTTGGAGGTTTAACATTTTTACCTCGCACAGATCATGTTTATCAATTAGCTCCTTATGAAGAAATTACTAAAGAAGAGTATGAAAAAAGACTTAAAGCTATCGGTAAAATAGATTTTTCAAAACTTTCCCAATATGAGTTTGTGGATAATACCACTGGCGCAAGAGAATTCGCTTGTGTTTCTGGAGCTTGTGAAATTTAATTTATAATTTTAAATAAAATAAAACCTTATCAATAAAATAGGGTTTTATTTTATAGTATAATAAGAATATGAAAATATATTTAGCAACAGACCATGCTGGATTTGAAATGAAAGAAGCTGTAAAGCTATTTTTGGAAATTGAAAAAGATGAAATCCAAAAAGAATTAGAGAAGGGTGGACAACTTATTTCAAATGTTGACATAGTAGATTTTGGGGCTTACACTTATGATGAAAATGATGATTATCCAAAATATATTTCAGCTTGTGCCGGAGCTCTTTCAGCGGACATTTATACTGGTAAAAAAAATGGATTTGGTATTGTATTTGGAGGCTCTGGAGAAGGTGAAGCCATTGTCGCTGGAAAATACAAAGGCATTCGAGCTGGAGTTATAAATAGTGAAAATCTAGAATTGGTAAAGCTTTTAAGAGAACATAATAATGCTAATATTATTTCTTTTGGAGCAAGATTTGTAGGAGAAGAATTTGTAAAAGAAGCTGTAAGAACTTTTATTCTTACTAAGTTTGATGAAGCTGATAAAGAAACTGTAACTAGACATGAACGTAGAGTAGAACAAATAGAAGATTTGGAAGAAAACATAGATACAAAAATAACTAAAAGAGAATTAGAAGAATTACAAATGTTGGAATCAATAAGAAGTGAAGCTTCTGATAATTAATTATGGAAATAGTTCCCGCAATTTTAGAAAAAGATTTTGAAGAAATCAAGAATAAATTAGAATTTTTAGCTTCCATAGAAGATAAATATAGAATTGATTTTAAAGCTGTACAAATAGATTTATGTGACGGTAAATTTGTAGAAAATAAAACTTGGTTGCCAAATTCTTTTAATAAAGAAGAAATAAAAATTTTAAATTCTTTTCGAAAATATTTCAATATTGGTTACCATTTAATGTGTGAAGATCAAATGAAATTCTTTTTAGAACTCGAATCATTCCAACCGAAAAGTCTTGTGATACATTTAGAAGAAATTTTATTTTCTAAAGATTTAGAAAAGATTTTAAATAAGGCAAAAAAAGATTTTATTAAAATCTTTGTCACAGCAAAGATAAATTTTTTAGACAAAAATAGGGAAGAAGTTTTATCCATATTATACAAATATGAAGATGTTGATTTACAAATTATGGGTATTGATAAAATAGGTTCACAAGGACAAGAATTTAGCGAAAAAGCTTTAGAGTTAATAAGATTTTTTAGAAAAGGTTTAAATTATAAAGATTTATCGATTCAAGTTGATGGTTCTATGAATAAAGATACTATCTCTCTTGCTAAAAAAGCCGGTGCTGACAAATTTGTAGTCGGTTCATATTTAATGAAAGATTTAGATGGGGTAAATTTTGTATCCAATCTTAAAAAAATAAGGCAAAACTAAAATTTTTTGTCTGTGATATAATGGACTCATATGAAGACTTTAACGAAAGACGAAAAAGATGCGCTTGCTTTAGTACAGCAAGATGTTGAAATCACCATAGATAATGTTTTTTCTTCTTTTGGTGAGAAGGCTTTAAGAAATCTCAAAAGTCTTTCAGGTATTTTTACTGGACTATATTTTAAAGCTATTAATCATGATCCAAAAGTTCCAAATTGGAAAAATAAAGATGACATTTTTTCTACGAATAATTATGCAAATATAGTAGAAAGTGTAGTGAAAGTCCATGCTGGGTACGATGAGTTTTCTAATTTAAAAAACTATATTACTAAAAACACTTTTCTAAAAGTCGAAAATAGTTTTGGTGAAGCAATTGGTTATTATACAGCCGCTAGAGATTCTGGAGATAAACATGAAAGATTTTACTATATTGTTGTCAGCGAATTAGATCTTTTAAATAATTTTTCCGCATTAGAATTTATACAAAAAAATAATATGCGAAGAGTTATTATTATTGCTTATACTAAATCAGTAAATACTGAAATCAATAAAGAAAATAAACTAAATGGAAAATTAATTAATTTAGGTTTTGATACATTAGTAATTAATGGGCTTAGTCCTGCTTCTGTTTGTGAAGCTGTTTATTATGCTAAAGATCTCAAAAAACCTTCAATAATTTTAGCTAATTTAAATTAAAATCTATGTTAACTAATAATTTATTTAAAGAAGAAGAATTTCAAAATCAAGTAGAAAAAATCTTTTTCACTTTGGCCGATTTTAATGATGATAACAATTTAATTTTCAAAGTTGATAATTTAGAAGAAGCGATGGGGGACACAGATCATATTTTTCCAGCTGAGGAAGCTGTGCAAATTTCTTCAATTATTTCAAAAAATCAAAATAAAAATGTTTTTCTAATCAACGAAGCTTTTAATGAAAATCTAAAAAATTCTCATACAGGATTAATGGATAATTTCTTTAAACTCTACAACGGTCTTTCAAAAACCATTTTTAAATTTATACACAATAAAGAAAAGGAGGTTAATCTCACTCTTTTAAATATGCAATCTCCTCGTATTCATCGAGAAAATGAATTAGCTGAAGCACTTTATTTAGATAATTCTGAAATTAAAAACGACGTGGCAATTTTAAGGAATCTGGGAGGTGTAAATATTTTTGCTCCTGCGGATGCATCTGAAGCTAGTTATTTATTAAAAGTTGTTGAAAAGGGATTTTTCAAGAATAGCAGGAATGATTTTTCTTATTTTAGAATTTTCAGTGAAAGCTCTCCAAAAATTTTTGCTGATGAGTATTTTGAAATAGATGGAAACATAAAAGAGTGGACTGGTTTGCCAGAGGTAGTTTATATTTCTAAAAACTTAGAAGCAGCTTTTCAGGTAGGAATTATCGCTTATGGACCAATTCTTTACAACGCTCTTCAGGCGGCAAAAGAATTGGAAGATATGGGTTATATGGTTACAGTTTTAAATATGTCTTTAATTTCTTCAAATAGTGAAACCAAAAATGAAAAAATAACTAATTTTATTAGCAATTTTGCTGATAGACATAAAAATATTTTAACAATAGAAGAACATTCTAAAGTTGGAGGTATGGGAAGTTTGGTTTCAGAAATAGTCTCTCAAAATCCTAGTCATTTAAATATAAAAGTAGAAAGAATGGGTTTAGAAGATGATTTATCTCCGAGAAATATTATTGCTAAATGTGAAGAAATTTTAAGGTTTTAGTTTTTATGAAAGAGTTTTCATTTGAAATAAAGAAAAAATCTAAAGAAGCACCTATGGCGAGAGTGGGAATTATTCACACGCCACACGGAGATATAGAAACTCCAGCTTTTATTCCTGTTGGGACAAAAGCTACTATAAAAAGCATTCTTCCAGAAAATTTTAATGAGTTCGTAAAAGCAGATGCTATACTCGCCAATACTTATCATTTATATTTGGAGCCAGGAAATGAAATTGTAAAAAATCATGGCGGTTTTGCTAAGATGATGAATTATGTCGGGCCAACTTTTACAGATTCTGGAGGGTTTCAAGTTTTTTCTCTTGGTTCTGCGATGGGTGTAGGAGTTTCCAAAATCGCTACTAGAGAAGATTTAGCAAATGAAAATATTGAAAAAAATATAAGTAAAAAGTTTAATCTTTTAGATTTCTTTAAAAGAAATAAGTATCTTTTTATAGAAATTTTTCTTTCTTTTATGTTTTGGGGAGTTTTAAGAATATTTAGTGAAGATTTGAACTTTTTACTTGGTTCAGTTTCTTCTCTTATTTTTTTCTTTATCATTGATATTTTGTTTTTTAAAAAGTATCGTTTAAGAGATAGGCAGAAATATAATAACCTTAAAAATAACAATAAATCTCTTGTAAAAATTTCTGAAAATGGAGTGGAATTTAAAAGTGTTTTCGATGGTAGTAAACATATTTTTACTCCAGAAAAAAGTATGGAAATTCAGCATGATTTAGGAGCTGATATATTTTTCGCTTTTGATGAATGTACAAGTCCATTTGCTAATAAAGATTATCAAAAAGAAGCTTTAGAAAGAACTCATCGTTGGGCAAAAAGAAGTCTGGAACATCATAAAAAACTTGGAGTTTCTGGGGCAACAGGGCAAAGGCAAGCACTTTATGCTGTTGTGCAAGGCGGAGCTTATGATGATTTACGAAAATATTCAGCTCAAGTTTTGGGAGAAATGAATCTGGATGGAAAATATTTTGATGGATTTGGAATTGGTGGAAGTTTCACTAAAGAAGATATGACAAAAATATTAAAAATTACAAATGAAAATCTTCCAGAAAATAAACCGAGACACTTTTTAGGTATAGGTGAAATAGAAGACTTATTTTATGGGATAGAAAACGGACTAGATACTTTTGATTGTGTCTCTCCGACACGTCTTGCGAGAAATGGAGCTATTTATACTAAAGATGGAAGAATAAATATTTTTAATAGTAAATATAAAACTGATATGAGTCCGGTTTGTGAGGATCCGTCTTGCTATGCTCACAAATACACCAAAGCTTATTTAGCTCATCTTTTTAGAAGTAAGGAAATGATTGGGGCAACAATCGCTTCACTTCACAATCTTCATTTTATTGTTTCTTTAGTAAAAGATATTCGTCAAAGTATTTTAGGGGATAAATTTTTTGAATTTAAAAAAGAAGTTTTGGAAAGATATAGATGATATGTTACAAAAAGTAGAAATAGGAAAAGAATATTTTCACTATAAAGATAAAAATAAAAAGTATAAAGTTTTATTTTTAGGCAAACTCCAAATGAGCGATAAAAAATATGATCTCATAGATATGGTAATTTATGAAACTTTATACGAAAATGATCTTGGAAAGATCTGGGTTCGTCCGCTTAGTGAATTTTTAGAAAAATTTTCAGAATAGATTTTATTTAGATAAATGATATATTAAAACTATGAAAGAAAAGTCTCTTTTCATAATATTTCTAATTATAATTTTAGGGGTTTTTGGTTATTTGGCTTTTAATAAAAAATTTACTAGAGAATATACTATTTCCAATATAGATAATCAAAAAGAAAATTTAACCCAACCTAAAAAGAGTGAATTAGATATTCTTTTTGTCGGAGATATTATGTTAGACAGATTTATTCGTAAAAGAGTAAATGAAAATGGTAGTGCAGAAAATTTTGTTAATAATTTTCTTGGTAATTTTCGTGAACATAATAAAAACTATGATTATATAGTGGCTAATTTAGAAGGCCCAATTACAGAAAACAAAACTAAAACTTTAAATGCTGATGGATCATATAATCCTATTTTACTTTTTACTTTTCCTACTTCTACTCCGCAAATTTTAAATCTCTTAAATGTGAAAGTAGTTTCTTTAGCTAATAATCATACAGATAATTTTTATAATCAAGGTTTTCAAGAAACTAAAATATATTTAGAAAAGGGAAATATAAAATATTTTTCTAATCCATACAATGATAATCAAATAGAGAGTTTGTCTAATACTATTTGTGAAAAAGAAATTTGTATTGCTTATATTGGCTATCATGAATTTACAAAAGATAACGATAGTGAAAGAATTGAAAATGAAATTTTAAAATTAAAACAAGATAAAAAAGTGGATTTTGTTATAGTCGTGCCACATTGGGGAACTGAATACAGAAAAACTTCTAATCAAAATCAAAAATATTTAGCACACAAATGGATTGATGCTGGAGCGGATATGATAATCGGTGGGCACCCACACGTAATAGAAGAAAGTGAAATTTATAAAGATAAATATATTTATTATTCGCTAGGAAATTATATTTTTGATCAGTGGTTTGACGAAGATGTTAAAAAAGGACTTGGGGTAAATTTTAAATTTAAGAAAGAAATTTCTGAAGCAGGAGAAATAAAAAAAGAAATAGAATTGGTGAAGGAAATAAAGACCCAGACTGAAAAAACTGGAATAAAATATCTTTTGGAATAAATTTGACTTTTAATTGTGAGGGTTATAATATTAACTCAGATTGTACATTTTAAAATTTTTAAGTTATGAGCAGATATGTTTCAAGTCTTCCGACAATCGGGAGTGGATACACCATAAAAGGTGAAGCTTTGTCGAACGGTTTCCGTTTCTTTGTAGAAGATAAGGAAGGAAAACGTGGGTGGACTACAATTGAGGTGAGGTCAGATTCTCCAAAAGGTATGGCTGAAGAGTTGGCTGGCGCTATTCAAGAGATTTTAAACACAGGAAGAGCGCAGGGTCATAAATATACCCGAGATCAAATAATGGGAGAACCTTTCAAAAATCTTTCAGAAAATTAATTAAAAAGGAGTAAAAGCTCCTTTTTATTTTTGTTTAAATTTTGTTATCATTTAGGAATGAGAAATTCTAAAAAGTTTGAACTTGTTTCTAAATTTAAGCCAGCCGGAGATCAGCCGGAGGCGATTTTGGAATTGGTCAAAGGAATTGAAAAGAGGAAAAACGATAGTACTAAACTAACTTTACTTGGGGCGACTGGAACAGGAAAAACATTTACTATTGCAAATGTTATAGAGAAAGTACAAAAACCAACTTTAGTTATAGCTCACAATAAAACTTTAGCTGCTCAACTAGCTCAAGAATTCAAAACTTTTTTTCCAAATAATGCGGTACATTATTTTGTTTCTTATTATGACTATTATCAACCAGAAGCATATCTCCCAACTACAGACACCTATATTGAAAAAGATGCTCAGATAAATGAAGAAATAGATAGACTTCGTCACGCTTCCACTCAATCTCTTCTAACTCGAGATGATGTGATAATAGTGGCTTCTGTATCTTGTATTTATGGTTTAGGTTCACCAATAGAATACGAGAAAGTTAATAAAAAACTTTTTGTTGGTCAAAAAATCTCTAAAGTTGAATCGATGAAGATGTTTGTAGAAGTTCATTATAAAAGAACCAATGCTGATCTTACTCCTGGAAGTTTTAGGACAATTGGAAATAGAATAGATATTATGCCAATGAGTGAAACTTATATGCTTCAAATAGAGCTACATAACGGGGTTATAGAGAGACTTATTGTAACTGATCCAATTTCTATGAGAGAGCTTGAAGAAGTAAAAGATTATTTTATTTTTCCAGCTAAACATTTTATTTCAGATAAATTAGCTCAAGAGCGAGCGATTAAAACTATACAGGCAGAATTAAAAGACAGACTAAAAGAATTGGAAAAAGAGGGCAAGATTTTAGAAATAGAAAGATTGAAAAGAAGAACACAGTATGATTTAGCCAGTATAAAAGAGTTTGGTTATTGTTCGGGAATTGAAAATTATAGTCGCCACTTTTCTGGTAAAAAAGTTGGAGAAGCACCAGATACTTTACTGGAATATTTTAAGAAAAATGGGCGAGATTTTTTGACAGTGATAGATGAGTCTCATGTAACTCTTCCACAACTTCGGGCTATGTATAATGGTGATCAAGCTAGAAAACAAACTTTAGTTGATTTTGGATTTCGTCTTCCTTCAGCAAAAGATAATAGACCTCTTAAATATGATGAGTTTAAAGAAAAAATAAACGATGTAATTTATGTTTCAGCTACACCTTCTGATTATGAAAAAGAAAATTCTAGTAAAGTTGTAGAACAAATCATTCGTCCAACCGGACTTCTTGATCCAAAATTAGAAATCAAGCCAGTAATGGAGAAAGGAAAATATAAAGGGCAGGTTTTTGATTTTATAAAAGAAGCTGAAAAAGAAATTAAAGCCGGAAGAAGAGTTTTAGCTACAACTTTGACTAAGAAAATGGCGGAAAATTTAGCTGACTATTTAAAAGGTAAAAAGATTAGAGCTGAATATTTGCATAGTGATGTGGAAACTTTAGATAGAATTGAGATTTTGACACGTCTCCGAAAAGGGGAATTTGATTGTTTGGTCGGAGTAAATCTTCTTAGAGAAGGGCTAGATCTTCCCGAGGTTACCTTAATTGGTATTTTAGATGCTGATAAAGAAGGATTTTTGCGTAGCGAGACTTCTTTAATTCAAACCATTGGAAGGGCGGCTAGAAATGTCGATGGAAGAGTTATACTTTATGCCGATCAAATGACGGGTTCTCTTGAAAGAGCGATTAAAGAAACTGAAAGAAGAAGAAAAATTCAAACTGAGTATAATAAAAAACATAATATCACTCCGAAAACTATTGTTAAAAATATAAAAGATATAACCGAAGAATTAAAAAGAGAACACAAAAAATCTGTGGAGTTTGAGTTATCTGTTGATAAAAAATTATTTGAGAAAAATCCAAATAAATTAATTAAATTAAAAGAAAAACAGATGACGGAAGCAGTGAAAGTTTTAGATTTTGAAACAGCGGCTATACTTCGAGATGAAATTGCAGCTTTGAAAAATAAACTGATAAAATAAAAATATGGAGGAACTTTCTCTTAAAAATAATTTAGAAGAAGACCTAAAAGTAAAAATAAATTTACTCTTTGAAGTTGATAAAAAAACTAATGAAAAGCTAGGAGAATTTTATAAAAAATTAAAAACTAAATATGAAGATATTATAATTCCAAATAAAGAAGATGGATTACCTTTTCACTTTACAATTATTGGTGGGGGAAATATTGAAGAAAGTGAACTTAGAGAATTTGTAGAAGAAGGAAAGGGAAAATTAAAAAACTCTTTAGACAAATTAAAAATGTTTAATGAAGAAAAAAGAATTCCAAAGCCAGATGATAGGTCACAATTAAGTTGGCATGCTTTTCCTTTTGGTAGAGAGAGGATTTTGATTTTAAGATTAAAGTTTACTGATAAAGATTATGTTTTGTCAGGAGATAAAAAATTAAACAAAGAAATAGCTAAAGATTTAGGAAATCCGAATATGGATTTCTCTTTACCTAGTCATATTACTATTTGTAAATTTAGTCCACCAGAAAATTTATTTGTAGATTTTGATACTTTACTTCAAAATGCTCAAAATTTATTTGAAAATATGAGCATTAAAGAAAATATAGAACTTTTTCCAACAGTGTATGTAAAAAATACAAAAGAGAAACAATTTTATAAATTGAATATAGAAAATTAGGCTATTTTTCAATAAAAAGCATAAAATAAATTCAATAAAAATCAAGAGTGCAAAAAAAATAGTATATGCTAGAATTATCTTTATACAAACGAAAGTATAGAAAATATATGAAAAAGATTGATTTTAAAAGCAAAAAAACACTTTGGTGGATCATTGGTCTGCTAGCACTTTTATTAATTGGCTTTTTAGTTTATAGAGGTTTAGAAGGTAAATCTTTGAAAATCTGGAATGGTAATAGCGAAAAATTAGTCGATATTGCTAACAGCGATGATTATGCAAAGTTTGAAGGAAAACAATCTGTAAACTTTGAAGGCGAGAATACTTTAAACTTTTCTTTCTTATACAAAAAAGATGGAGAAGCTGTTCAAGGAGTTGGCTCACAATCAAATTGGTTTAAACTTTTTGACGCTGAGAAAGACAATTTTGTGACTCTTTACACAACTTTTGAAGGGGGAAGAGGTTATACAGCAGAAGATTATATTAATGAAGTATTCAAAAAAGCTAATCCAGATGTTGTTATTGAAGATATTAAATTTGCTGGCAACTCAGATGTTGTAGTTAAACATATAATTGATGATACTATTAACACTGAATATTATATTCAAGAAGTTAAAGCTACAGATGAAAGTCCATGGCTTGCTATTGTAGAAAATAAAAAAGCTGATAATGAAGCTTTTAAAACCGCAGCTAAAGATTTGATTAGAAGTTTTGAAGTCAAATAATAAATTATAAAAATAAAAAACCTTTACAGACCGAATCTGTAAAGGTTTTTGTTTTTTAGAAGCGGCATAAGTTTACAAACTTATTATGCCATACCAATTCCTCTAGGCTTTTTTTAGGAGCCTGTTTAAATCTTTCTCTGGCAATCTGCCAGTCTTTGCATTTTCTGGAGTCTATTAAAGCCCTCCGGATGGCGTTAATTTTTTTAAACATATTTGGGCCTCCTTTTAAATTTAAAATTTACAACTTATTTCATTATACTATAATATAGTCTTTTGTCAATATTATTTATTCAGAATATACAAGAAAGAGAGTCGTTTAGATACAGATTTTCAAAAGATATATTAAATGCTAGAATAATAGAATGGTTAAAAATATTTCACCTAATAATAAAAAGAGAGAAGAACAAGACAAAATTATAGTTAAGGGTGCAAGGACTCATAATTTAAAAAATGTCTCTGTAGAAATGCCAAGAAATAAATTGGTTGTTTTTACTGGACTTTCAGGAAGTGGAAAATCCTCTCTAGCTTTTGACACTATCTTTGCCGAAGGACAAAGAAGATATGTGGAAAGTCTTTCAGCTTATGCACGACATTTTTTGAACCAAATGCAAAAGCCAGATGTAGATGAAATCATCGGTCTTTCTCCCGCTATTTCTATTGATCAAAAATCTGCCGGTAGAAATCCTCGCTCTACTGTCGCGACAATTACAGAGATTTATGATTATTTAAGAGTTTTATATGCCAGAATCGGAAAACCATACTGTATAGAATGTGGAAGCAAAATTGAAAAGCTTTCTAATGATGAAATTATTAATTTTATTTTAGATAAAGTTAAAAAGATAGATTATAGAAAATTTGAAAAAGAAGTTAAAAGTATTCAAGGGGTAAAATTTTCAGATTTAGGTGTGCGAATTTTAGCTCCTGTTGTGCGTGGACGAAAAGGTGAATATTATCAACTTATGTATGACATGCTCGGAAAAGGCTACAAGGAGGTAGTGGTTGATGGTGTTACAAAAAGTTTGAGAGAAAGAATTGAAATGAGTAAAACGAAAAAACACGATATTTCTTTTGTGGTGGATTTTATATTGATTGATGAATTAAAACTTTTAGCTAGTAAAAAAGATGCTATGGTGCGTCTTTCAGAATCTATTGAAAGAGCTTTAGATGGAGCGGAAGGTTTAGTGGAGATTGAGATGATGAATGAAGAAGGGGAAAAAGAAAGATTTGTTATGAGTAATAAATTTGCTTGTGCAAATTGTGGATTCTCTTTTCCAGAAATAGAACCAAGACTTTTTTCTTTTAATTCTCCTTATGGAGCATGCCAAACCTGTAATGGGCTTGGAACTAAATATTTTGGAGCTTTAGATGAATGTGAAGATTGTGGCGGAAAAAGACTTCGTAAAGAAGCTTTAAATATTTTCTTAAATGATAAAAATAAAGCGGATAGAAAAAATATCGTAGATATAACAGCTCTCACTATAGAAGAAGCTGAAAAATATTTTGAAAATTTAAAAAATGTAATTTCTAAAAAAGATCTTGAAATAGCAAGTGTGATGATTAATGAAATAGAGTCGAGGCTTGAATTTATGTTGAATGTAGGACTGACTTATTTAAGTTTAGATAGAAAAGCAGATACTTTATCTGGTGGTGAAGCGCAAAGAATTCGTTTAGCTTCTCAGCTTGGAAGTAAACTTGTAGGTGCTTTGTATGTTTTAGATGAGCCGACCATTGGTCTTCATCAAAGAGATAATGATAAACTTATTAAAACTTTGACAGAGCTTCGTGATATGGGAAATACTATTATTGTGGTGGAGCATGATGAAGACACAATTTTTGCTAGTGACTATATGATAGATATTGGTCCAAAAGCTGGTGTGCATGGTGGGGAAATTATTGTAGCTGATTATTTAGAGGATTTATTAACAGCTAAAACTAACAAATCAAAATCGACCACACTTGCTTATTTGCGTGGTGAAAAAGAAATTGAGACTCCTAAAAAAAGAAGAGAAGGAAATGGGGCTTTTATTTCTATTAAGAATGGACACATATTTAATATTAAAAATATGAATGTGAAAGTTCCGCTCGGAAAGTTTAATGTTATTACTGGAGTTTCTGGATCTGGAAAATCTAGCTTTATGTATGAGATTTTATATAAAAATCTTTTAGCTAGACTTGAGAGAAAATATAGAACAGCTAAAGTTTATAATTGTGACGAAGTAACTGGTACAGAATATTTGTCTAGAACAATTCTAATCGATCAGTCTCCAATTGGAAGAACTCCAAGAAGCAATCCAGCTACCTATACAGGAGCTTGGACCCATATTCGTGATCTTTTCGCTAATACCGAAGAAGCTAGGATTCGCGGTTGGAATGCTTCCAGATTTTCTTTTAATAGAGCTGGTGGAAGATGTGAAGCTTGTGAAGGGAATGGGGAAATAGCTGTTGAAATGCACTTTTTGCCGACAGTTTATGTCACTTGTGATGTTTGTAACGGAAAAAGATTCACAAAAGAAACTTTAGAGGTTAAATATAAAAATAAAAATATTTTTGATATTTTAAAGATGACTGTAGAAGAAGGTATAAAGTTTTTTGAAGCTATTCCAGCTATTTATGACAGATTGAAATCTCTTGATGATGTAGGACTTGGTTATTTGGAATTGGGACAAAGTGCTACTACTTTATCTGGAGGAGAAGCTCAGAGGGTAAAAATCTCTAGCGAGCTATATCGTAGACATACAGAAAAGACAATCTATCTTTTAGATGAGCCATCTATTGGTCTTCATTATGAAGATGTTAAAAATCTTTTAGAAATCTTAAATAAATTAGTAAATCAAGGAAATACTGTGGTAGTCATTGAGCACAATTTAGATATTATAAAAAATGCCGATCATGTTATTGATATTGGCCCAGAAGGAGGAAGTGGAGGCGGAAAAATAGTAGCTCAAGGCACTCCAGAGTATGTGGCTAATGAGAAAAATTCTCATACAGGATATTATTTGAAGAAAGTTTTGAAAAAATAGTGTAATTTTTTATATAAATTATTTTTTGTGCTATAGTTACCTACGAATAACTTATTAAAATAATTAAAATTAAAAAATATCTATATGGAGAATAAAAAAATTAAATGGTATTGGTGGGTGGTTATAGTTCTTGTAGTTTTATTTATTATTTATAAGGCTGGAGTTTTTAATAAATATCTTTCATCTCCTAATACTGACAATAAAAATGCCAGCCAATTAGAGGAAGTTAAGGCAGATAATCTAATAGTAAGCGGTACTGGAAATGAGCCTGGTTGGAGTTTTCAAATAAAAGGAGATAATGCTGACGCTCCTTTAGCTATGATTAATCTTTCTTTGGACTATGGTTCAACAACTTGGTATGGGTTAGTTGGAAAAACTTGGCAAGAAGATTATTCTAATGAATTTCAATATCGTGGGGATGTTAGTCTTTTAAATGCTGACGGTTCAATTTCTTCAACAACCAAAAATATTATTATCTTTTTTGAAAAGAAAGAATGTATGGATGATGCTGGAAGAGCCAATAATTTAGCGGTTTCTTTAGATTTTCACTCTGAAAAAGAATATAAAGGATGTGCTAATTTAGCTAATTAAAAATACAAATCTATCTTTGTATTTTGATGATAATGTGTTATAATTATTGAACTGAAAATTTTATTCTTCTGAATTCAATTTTCAGTATGCGTCGATGGTAGAGCGGTCAATTACAACAGACTGTAAATCTGTCGCCCTTCGGGCTACGTTGGTTCAAATCCAACTCGGCGCACAAAATCTAAAATAGAAACACTAGAAATAGTGTTTTTATTTTGATTAAATTATTAATTTTTATTATGTTATGTTATTATGTTTTTATCTTATAAAAATATTAATTTTCAAAAAAACTTATGAAAAAATCATCAAAAATTTTATATATATTATTAGCATTAATCATCATCTTTGCAGTTTACTGGCTTTCAACTAAAAAACCTCAAGAAAACAAAGTTGTTAACAATACAAACGATCAAACACAAAATGTTGGTTTAGCAAATCCAGCTTCTGAGTTTTGTGTAAGAAATGGAGGAATTTCAGAAATTGTTACTAATGCAGACGGTAGTCAGGGAGGTATTTGTAATTTTGGAGAGGGTAAAACTTGTGACGAAACTGCACTTTTTAGAAATACTTGTAATTTAGAAGGGGTTTTAAGTTCTGTAGTTTATAAAAATGCTTCTGGAACTGAAGTTTTTGCAAGTTATAACTTAAAGACAGACAAGGCATATATCAGTTCACTTGATCTATATATGAACAATTTAGAATTGAATCATGCTGTTTCTGGATCTGGAGCAAGATATTTATCAGCTGATGGAGAAGTTGAACTTTGGGAGCATCAAGGTGAAGGAACAGTTTCTATTCGTGGAGAAGAAGCTTTTGTTGGAAAGATAGTTGTTGCGGAATAGTTATTATGTCTTCTGTCTTTACCAAGATTATAAATAGAGAAATTCCGTCAGATATTCTTTTTGAAGATGAAAAATATATTGTAATCTTAGACATCAACCCTATTCGGGATGGACATGTTTTGGTTATTCCAAAAAAAGAGACTGATTATATTTTTGATTTAACTGAAGAAGAATATGTTGAATTAATGTCTGTTTCTAAAAAGATAGCTGAACTTCTTACAGAAAAATTAAAAGGAAAATTACACTTTTCTAAAGTGGCGATGATTGTGGAAGGTTTACAAGTTCCTCATGTGCATGTTCATCTTGTTCCACTTATTGATGATATAAGTTTAACTATAGAAAAAGAGAATAAGCTCTCTCTTGAAGAAGTAAAAGAAATACTTTTTAACTAAAAGACTTTAAGGTATAATTGCTTTATGAATGAAATTAAAAAAGAATTTCAGATTTTTGAAAATTATAAAAATGAATATGGAAAAGATTTAATTTATTTAGATTCAGCAGCTACTTCTTTAACTCCGAAGAGTGTTTTGTCTAAGATGAATGAATATTATTCTAATTATAGAAGTAATGTAAATCGGGCTAGTTCAAAAATTGCGGAAAAGGCCACAAATGAATTTGAAAAGTCTAGAGAAAAATTGGCTAAATATTTAAACTCTCGCGAAGAAGAAATCATTTGGACTTCGGGAGCGACGGCTTCCAGCAATCTGTTAATAGATTTAATTTCTCTTCACGACGATGAATTTCCTTTTTTAGACGAAGGAGATGAGATTTTGACTACTATTATGGAGCATCATTCTTCTCTTTTACCTTTACAAAAATTAGCTAAAAATAAAAAAATGGAATTAGTTTTTCTAGAATTAGATTCTGATTTCAATTTAGATATTTCTAATTTAGAAAATTTAGTTTCTGAAAAGACCAAAATAGTCTCTATAACTTTAGCTTCCAACGTTTTAGGAACTATCAACAATATAAAAGAAATTGTTAGAGAAATAAAAAAGAAGAACGATAAAGTCTTTGTGATTTGTGATATGACAGCTGGTTTTGGCCATTTTCCTATAAATATGAACGAAATGGAAAAATATATTGACGCAGCATATTTTTCTTTTCATAAAGCTTTTGGTCCTACAGGAGTGGGAGTACTTTGGCTTAAAAGAGAAATTTCTCGCCAAATGAATCCAACAATTCTTGGAGGAGGTATTGTTTCTCACGTAGAAAGAGAAAAAACAGATTTTAGAAGTGATGCGAAAGTTTTTGAAGCTGGAACTCCAAATATTGCAGGAATTATCGGAGCAGGGGAAGCGGTTGATTTTTTGAATGAAATTAGTTTAGAAAGTTTATCTCATTCTCAAAAATTAGTAGAATATTTTTTGAATAAAATTTCTGAGATTAATTCTCAAAATAAAAATATTTTAGAAATAAAACCTTTTGCAGCTTTACCAGAAAATAATTCTGGAACCGTTTCTATGCAAGTTTTTGTGAATGGAAAGGAAATTCATCCTCACGATGTAGCGGAAGTTCTGGCGGGGGACAATGTGGCTGTACGAGCAGGACATCATTGTGCGGAGCCATTAGTTAATTATCTGGGAACTAAAAATGGTTTTGCTAGAGTATCTTTTCATATTTATAACTCCAAAGAAGATGTTGATGTTCTTACAAATTCTTTACTTAAAATCGGAAAAGTGTTTAATAGATAAAAATATGGACTCAAATTATTTAGAAAATTTATATTCAGAAAATATTTTAGAACATTCTAGAAATCCAAAAAATAAAGTGGAAGCTATTGAGACAGAATGTGAATTTTGTTTAGGTTTGGGAAATAATGCTGACTGTGGAGACAGAGCTGAACTTTTTTTAGATATTGAAGATGAAAAGATAAAAAATGTTTCTTGGGCTGGAAATGGTTGTGCCCTTTCTCAAGCTGGAATGAGTTTAATGACAGAAAAAATCAAAAATGATAAACTACAAATTCAAGATTTGAAACTTTGGACACCGGCAAATATTTACGAACTTTTAGGAGTTCAAATTTCTCCTTCTCGTGTAAATTGCGCATTACTTTCTTATAGATGTTTAACCGATGTTTTAAGAAAAATAAAATAATTATGAAATTAAAAATAAAAGATTTAAAAATAAAAATTGTTGATAATGGTAAAGAAATAATTGATGACGCTAGCTTTGAATTAAAAAAAGGTGAAGTTATTTCTATTATCGGAGAAAACGGCTCTGGAAAATCTTCTTTACTTTCAGCTATTTTTAAACATCCAAATTTTGAAATACAAAAAGGAAAAATTATTCTAGAAAAGAATAGTGAAAAAATAGACTTAACAGAAGCTAAAACTTTTGAAATGGCTAAAGAAGGTCTTTATTTTTCTTTGCAACATGTTCCAGAAATTGAAGGGGTAAATCTTTTACAATTTTTATATAGATCTTATAAAAATATTTCTGAAGAAAACAAACTTTCTATTTTAGATTTTAATAAAGAGATTATAAATTTTTGTCAAAAATATGAAATTGATGAAAATTTCTTGAAAAGAGATTTAAATGTCGGATTCTCTGGTGGAGAAAAGAAACAAGCGGAAATGCTTCATCTTTTTGCTTTGAAACCAAATTTTGTTTTTATGGATGAAATTGATTCTGGAGTTGATAAAGTTTCTGTTAAAAAAGTCTTCAAAATTATTCAAGATTTTAAAGATACCGGCACAGCTTTTTGTTTAATTTCTCATAGAGAAAATATTGAAGACCTTATAAAAATAGATAGATTCTATGAGATGAAAGATACTAAATTAAAATTATGTTAGAAAAAGAAAAAATAGAACAACAGATTTTAGAAGCTTTAAAAGAAATTCAAGATCCGGAATTAAATATTGATATTGTTTCTCTTGGACTAATTCGTAAAATTGAAATAGGGGATTATTTAGAAGATTTTAAAGTTTATGAATCTATAAAGGTTATTATGACTTTAACCAGTATTATGTGTCCGTTTGCGGATAAAATCGTGGAGGATGTAGAATTAAAAGTAGAGTCTCTAAATTTAGGAGAAGCACAAGTGGAGCTTGATTTTAGTGAACCTTGGGAGCCAAGTGAAGAACTTAGAATGCAACTCGGTATTTAATTAAAACAAAAAACCAAATCTCTAGAGATTTGGTTTTTTAAAATCACTTTCTTATTTAATAGATAAAAGTTTATCTATTATCTTTTCATAATAAGAAGCGTCTTTTGCTCCAGAAACTTTAGCAATAATGGTTTGATCATTTCCATCTTTATATGTAATAACAGAATAAGGGGTACCTTCAAGTCCTGCGATGACAGCGTCTTGCATATTTTCTAAAAACTCTGAATTATAAGTCTCACTACTTAGACATTTTGTAAATTCAGATTTATCAAAATCTTTTTTAACACTCTGATTTTTCTCTTTGGCTAATTTTACAGCGTATTCTGTAATATCTGGAAGAGTCGCTAAATCAAAAGTTCCATCTACAGGGTTTAAGTTGTAAAGTCTATCTATAAAGTTCGCATAAACATTTTGTCCGTATAATTCTCTTGAACACAAAGCAGCATTAGTTTCCATTGGTGCTTTTTCGTGATAGCTTTGAGCGAAATGTCTATAAACTATACCAATTTTTGCTTTTGAAATATCTTTGCTGTCTGTAGAATATTTTTCTTGTAATTGTAAAATCGCATTCTCGTGAAGCATTTTACAGAAAGGGCATTCAAAATCTGAATAAACTACAACTGTCACATCATTTTTTGAATTTCCTAAAATGTATTCTTTATCTTTAAAATCTGCCCCTTGGAAGATTTTATCTCCATTCATTATAGAATCTAAAACGTCTTTTTTAGATCCAGATCCAGAATTTGAATCTTTGTTTATTAAAGCGTAGCCTATAATTCCTAAAGCTATAATAAGTGCACCAAATAAAATAGCTACCGCAGTCTGATTTTTAAAAAAATTTTTCATATTTTAATTATAATTAACTTAGTTAAAAGTATAACATAAAGAATGTAAATTATGTTAAAATTTACATATAATAATTAAATTATGATTCATTTTATATTAAGTTTTTTAGCGGTGCTTTTGTCTGTTAAATTAGTAGGAATAACTTATTCTGGATGGTTAGCGTTGCTTATTTTCACTTTGCTGTTAGTTTTGGTGAATGCTGTTGTAAAACCAGTAATTAAATTTTTTACTTGGCCTATTAATTTTTTAACATTAGGTTTATTTTATTTGATACTAAATGTGCTTTTACTTCTTTTAGTTTCTTACTTTACTCCAGGATTTGTCTTCGCTTCATTTTGGCAAGCAGCAATTTTTGCTCTCGTACTTTCGGCTATAGAATGGGTATTATTTAAATTTGATATTTAATATTAATTTTCTATTTTTTCTTTATTCTCGTTTTCATTTTCATCTTCATTTAGCTCTTCAATATCTTCCTGAATATCATCAATATCTTCTTGAATCTCATCGACGTCTTCACTTATGTCTTCGATATCTTCCTGAATATCATCAATATCTTCTTGAATCTCATCGACGTCTTCACTAATCTCAGCAATATGTTCAGAGTGTTTGTTTACTGTCATTTGAATAAAGAGGGCAAGATAAATTGCTTCTAGAGAGACTAAAGTCGTTAAGATAAGCATTACTCTCTCAGGATTGTATCCAAGATAAAGTAAAACCATAAAAAAGATAAACACTAAAGTGTGAATAATAATAGACCAAATAGAACCAACCCATTTGGTCACTTTTAAAGCAAGATCTTCAAGTCGATTTTTCATAGATTTATTCGGAGAAATTAATTTATAACATTTTAACATAAAAGTCAACAAAAAGAAAAAAAGCGCTGAAAAGCGCTATTTTATTTAAAATTGTTCATCATTACTATCAACATGTTCGGTCTCGCGATATATGAGTAGTAATGATATTATAAATACCAACAAAATGGTGATTATTGGATATTTTCCTAAAATCCCCAATTTTTCTCTTAAAAGAACAAATTCATACCAGAAAGAATTTTCTGATGCTAACGCACTGACGTATATCACAATTATTAAACCAACAATAATTGCAAACATCATTGATCCAGAAATCTTTATAGCTGAAATCCATCTAGCTTTTTTTTCATCTTCTGCATCGTTTTTCATTTTTACCTCCTTATTTAATTTTTAGTTTTAAACTCCAGAACTAATTCAAGTATATAACGCCATTAAAATTCGTCAAGTGCGAGAAGGTAATCTATTTGGTATATTATAATTTATATTATACTTTTATTTATTAAAATTATGAGCAAATTAAATTATAGTGAAATTGAAAAAAAATGGCAGGAATATTGGAAAGAAAATGGAGTTAATACAACTTCAAATGATTTTGAAAATGGAAAACCAAAGTTTTACATATTAGATATGTTTCCATATCCATCTGGAGAAGGGCTTCATGTGGGACATCCAAAAGGATATATTGCGACAGATGTCTATTCTAGAATGAAAAAGATGCAAGGGTTTAATGTGCTTCATCCAATGGGTTGGGACGCTTTCGGACTTCCGGCAGAACAATTTGCTATAAAAAATAAAATCAATCCAAATATTGCTACAGAAAAGAATGTAAAAAGATATAAAGAACAAATAGAAATGCTTGGACTTAATTATGATTGGAATAGAGAAATAAATACTACTGATCCAAAATATTATAAATGGACCCAGTGGATGTTTAAGCAAATGTATAAAGCCGGTCTCGCTCACGAATCTTTTGAGCCAATTAATTGGTGTCCAAGCTGTAAAACAGGACTTGCTAACGAAGATCTTGATGGAAATGC
This sequence comes from Candidatus Elulimicrobiales bacterium, assembly GCA_034927475.1. Classification (GTDB taxonomy): domain Bacteria; phylum Patescibacteriota; class Minisyncoccia; order Phycocordibacterales; family UBA5272; genus UBA5272. The sequence goes on along the minus strand of JAYFPW010000002.1, from coordinate 193,382 downwards.
TTGTGAGAGATGCGGTACTCAAGTTGAAAAGAAACCTCTTCGTCAGTGGGTTATAAAAATTACAGATTATGCGGATAGACTTTTAGAAGATTTGGATAAATTAAATTGGGAGCCACATATTAAAGAGCTTCAAAAAAACTGGATTGGAAAAAGTGAAGGAAGTGAAATTGATTTTGAAATAGTAGATGCTGAGAAAAATAATTTAAAAGAAAATAAATTGAGAATCTTTACTACTAGAGCCGATACTTTATTTGGTTGTACTTTTATGGCCATCTCTTATTCTTTGGCAAAAGAGTGGATAGAAAATGGTTGGCAAGCGAGTGAAGAAATTCAAAATTTTATTTCAGAAATTGAAAAAGAAGAAAAAGCTAGAACTGCGGATTTTGATATGACAAAGCTTGAAAAGAAAGGAATTGATACAGAGATAAAAGCTATCAATCCAGCAAACGGAGCAGAGGTTCCAATTTATATTGCAAATTATATTTTGAGTGATTATGGGACAGGAGCAATTATGGCTGTCCCAGCTCATGATGAAAGAGATTATGAATTTGCGAAGAAATATAATTTAGAAATAATTGAAGTCATAAAATCTAAAGAAGAAAATACTGAAGAACTTTATATTGGAGAAGGTGTTGAAATAAACTCTGGAGAATTTGATGGAATGAATTCTGAAGAAGCAAGAATTAAAATCACTGAGAAAGTCGGAGGAAAAATCGTTTCTAAATATAAATTGAAAGATTGGGTCTTTGCAAGGCAGAGATATTGGGGAGAGCCATTTCCAATTGTCTTTGATGAGAATAAAAAAAGTTATGTCGTAGCAGACAAAGGGCTTCCAGTTGTACTTCCAAATGTAGAAAATTATGAACCGACAGATACAGGAGAATCTCCACTCGCAAATATTCATGACTGGGTAGAGGTGTATGGGTTTATAAATGAAGAAGGAGAATTTGAGAGCTTAGATAAAAGTGACGAAAGAGCTAAAAAATTCTTTAGAGAGACAAATACTATGCCACAATGGGCGGGAAGCAGCTGGTATTATTTGAGATATATAGATCCAAAAAATGACGAGATTTTTGTGAATAAAGATTTAGAAAAAAAATGGAGTCCGGTAGATTTTTATGTTGGCGGAGCAGAACATGCAACTCGTCACTTAATCTACGCTCGCTTTTGGCATAAATTTTTGTTTGATAAAGGATTTGTAAATTACGATGAACCATTTTCAAAACTTCAAACTGTAGGACTTATCATGGCGGAAGATGGAAAGAAAATGAGTAAGCGGTATGGAAATGTGGTTAATCCAGATGATGTGGTAAAAGAATTTGGAGCAGACGCAATGCGAACTTATGAAATGTTTATGGGTCCATTTGATAAATCTGTTTCTTGGAATACAAATAGTATGGCCGGAGTTTCCAGATTTTTGGAAAGAGTTTATTCTTTAACTTCTAAAATAGATTTTAGTGAAGAAGCTAAAGATGATAGAGAAGTAGAAAGAGTTATTAATGAGACCATAAAAAAAGTCGGAGAAGATATTGAAGACTTTAAATTTAATACCGCTATAGCTCAGCTTATGATTTGTCTAAATACTTTTGAAGACGAAGTCAAAAAAGACAAATTAATTTCTAGAAAAACTTTCGAAAGTTTTATAAAAATAATTTCTCCTTTCGCGGTACATATTTCTGAAGAAATTTGGCAAAACATTTTTGATTATAAAACTTCCATCCATTTAGCAGATTGGCCAAGCTATGATGAAGCTAAAATGAAGAAAGATGAAATAGAAATGAGTATTCAGATTTCTGGAAAATTTAGAGGAACATTTTCTATAAAACCAGATTCTGGGGATGAAGAAGTGCTTGAAGTTGTCAAGAGTACAAAGGTGTATAAAAAATATATAGGGGATAATCTTGAGCCAAAGAAGATAATTGTCGTTAAAAATAGGCTCATAAATATAGTTGTTTAGTACGTTATTGACACTTTTGACTTTTTTGTCAAGTTGTAGTAATATAGAGGTATCAAATAAATATAAGTTAATCGGGTGTTTTATTAATTATTAAAAATTATCGAAAAATATGACAGAAGCAACAACAAAATTATCATTTAAACCAAAACAGGTTTCTAAGAAACTTTTATCTTCTCTTAATCCAAGAATGAGAGATATTGTTTCTAGTCGTTATGGTTTAGATAGTGAAAAAAGAATGACTTTGGAAGCTATAGGGAAAAATTACAACATTACTCGTGAAAGAGTAAGACAAATTGAAAATTTTGCTTTAGCTTCTATTAAGAAAACTCCTGAATACAGAGAGAGTCTTTTCATTTTTGATGAGCTTAAAGACGTGATTCAAAAACTCGGATCTGTGGTTACTGAAGAGACTTTGATGAATTACATAACTAAAGATAGAATCACTCAAAATCATATTAACTTATATTTAGTACTCGGCGGATATTTTACAAAAGGAAAAGAGACTGATGATTTTAATGCTTACTGGAGTGTCGATGATAATCTTTCTGAACACGTTAAAGGTTGTCTATGTCAACTTCACGATTCTGTAGAAGAAGAAGAGCTTCTTCAAGAAGGAGAAGTTTTGGAAAGATTTGTGGTTAACTTAGATCAGCTGGTAGATGAATATAAAAATAACAGAGAAATTATAAATAAATATTTATCACTTTCAAAAGTTGTTGGAAAAAATGAATTAGGAGAATGGGGCAAAGTAACCTCACCACATATTAAAGCTAGAGGTGTTAAAGATTATGCTTATCTTGTAGTTAGAAAACATGGTAAACCAATGCACTTTAGAGACGTGGCTTCCGCTATAGAAAAGACTTTTCAAAAGAAAACTAATGTTGCCACTTGTCATAATGAGCTTATTAAAGACAAAAGATTTGTTTTGGTTGGTAGAGGAATGTACGGTCTAAAAGAATGGGGTCATGCTGCCGGAGTTGTTAGAGATGTTATTATTCAGAGCTTGAAAGAATCTGGTAAACCTTTATCCAAACAAGAAATAGTTGATAAGGTATTAGAAAAGAGAATGGTGAAAGCTAATACCGTAGTTATAAATCTCCAAGATGCTAAATATTTTAAAAAAGATAAAGACGGAAGATATCAACTATTAAAGTAAAACTTACAATAAATAAAAGCCTCACAAAGAGGTTTTTATTTATGATATAATTTTCTTATAAACTTATGAGTTTGCAACTGCTTCTTGATATTGGAATTTTTCTCATTAATGTAGCTTTATTTACTCTGCTTTTAGCTTGGGCATGGAAGTTTTGGATGTTGTATGTAAACACAACATATGAAAAAGGTCTAAAGTACTCACTTCTTGAAATTAAACTGCCTAGAGAGATAAATAAAAGCCCTGAGGCTACAGAAATCTTTTTAAGAGCTGTATATGATGGTGGAGGTTTAGGAGGTTGGTATAAAGAAAACTGGGAAGGGAGATTGCCATCAGTTTCTTCTTTGGAAATAGTTTCTCTGGAAGGTGTTATTCATTTTTTTATCCGAGCAGAGTCTAAATTTAAAACCAGAATTGAAGCAGCAATTTATTCTCAATATCCAACTGTAGAAATAATTGAATGGCCAGAAGACTATACTAAACAGTTTCCAAAGTTTACACGTGCAAATAAAGAAGGTTTTGGTTTTGGTGGCTCAGAGTGGATATTGAGTAAAAAAGGTGAAGTAGAAACTGGAGACGATAAAGAAAATAAAGTTTTTAAATTAGAATATTCTGGTGACATGTATCCAATTAAAACTTACAAAGATTGGGGTATAGATAAAGATCAGAAAGAAATATTTAAACACGATCCATTAACTTATGTTTTAGAAGCTATGGGATCTATTGGTGCTGGCGAATATATGGGATATCAAATTGTTATTCGTGATGCAGGAAAATGGAATGATATTTACACCGTAAAAAAAGATGGTAAAGATGAAAAAGGAAAAAAGATTACAGATTTAGTGAAATTTGAAACAGAAAAATTTACAAAAAAATGGTCTTTAAAGAAAAAAGGTGGCACAGAAGAAGATGAATGGGGAGAAATAAAGGGTAAAATGGTAAAAAACGCAGAAGGGGTAGAAACTTTCAAAGCTTTTGAATATGCTAAAGATATGGCCGTCTCTAAACCTGTTTCTCCTGGAGACAGGTCTGAGGAAGCTAAAAAAAGTCTTGAGCTAATTCAAAGAAAAATGAGTAAGCCACAAGTCATAGCTGTTTTTAGAACTATTTATGTTGCAGAAAATAGTAGTAATATGAGCACTAGAATGCCTATGCTTATGGCGATAACTAGACCATTTAATGAAGACGCTGGGTTTAATACTTTTAGACCAAACACAGACTCTATTCCAGATCCTTTCGATTATCCCTGGCAAGATCCAACAAAAAAAATAGTACCTACCAGAAAAGAAGATATGTTTGGTTCCTATGTTGGTAGAGGTGGATTACTTTCTTATTCTCCAGGTGGTATGGGTAAGGGTCACAAGAGAGACTTAAATATTATGCTATTCAATAAACCAAATTATGTTAAAAAACTTTATTCTACTTTCCACAATATATTATTTCACCCATTTAAACCTACTCGAAATTACAGTATGGGAACCATTTTGAATTTAGAAGAATTAGCTACTTTATATCACTTCCCAGGAGAAGTTGCAGCAACCCCAACCTTACCTCGTATAGACTCAGTAAAGTCCTCATCTCCATCGAATTTACCTATTTAATCTGATTTTTTCAAATCCACAGCTCGGTTTATATTTGAAAGCTTTTTGTGTTATCATAGTTTTATCAATTTACTTAAGTTTATTATGCCGAAAGATGATTTTAGAAATTTTTTAATCTTAAAAAAGATAGAAGAAGATAAGGAAAAAGGTGGAAATTTTTTCCAGTCATTATCACAAAATAAATTTAATATTTTGGGATTATTCCTATTAATTTTGTTTATATTTTTTATTTATAATATTTTCTTCACAAAAGTGAATTTGCAAAATACAATTTCTCAAAATAATTATTTTCAAATTGATAATGGAGAAAGCGTCTCACATATTGGGCAGCGTTTAGAAGAAGAAAAAGTTATAAAGTCAGCTTTAGCTTTCAAAGTTTATGTAAAACTTTTTTCTCGAAACGAATTAGTTCAAGCTGGTATATATCAGTTTAATAAAGATGACACTTTAGTCTCAGTTGCAAATAAAATAATTAATTCTCACTATGCAATATCTCCTGTTAAAATTACTCTTCCAGAAGGTTACAGTAATGCTAAATTGGCAAATATAATTAGTACAGCATTTTCTTCAGTTTCTGATAAAACACAATTAAAAGACGATTTTTCTGAAGCTAATATTTTATCAAAAATTAGTGACAAAGAAGGTTATCTTTTTCCGGAAACTTATTTATTTTTACCAAATGTGACTTTAGATGAAGTCATTAAAGAGATGGAAAGTAAATCTTATACTAATTTAAAAAAATTCTTTTCAGATGAAAAAGAAAATTTACACATTTATGCTCTAGATCTAAATGACCTTAAGTTAGAAGATTATTTTATCGATGAAACACAAACTATAAATTTAAACAAAAGGTTAACTATAATAAATCAAGTCGGTACGACCACTGTTTCTATCGGCGATATTGTCAAAATGGCAAGTTATTTAGAAGGTGAAGCAAACAATGAACAAGATATGAGAATGGTTGCTGGTGTACTCTGGACTAGATTAAAAATAAATTATCCATTACAGATCGATGCGGCTACTAGTACTTATAAAGAAAAAGGGTTTACAAAAACACCAATTAATAATCCTGGAATGGTAGCCATTCGCTCCACTATCAACCCGATTAATTTAGGATACATATATTATATTACTGGAAATGATGGAAAAAATTATTATGCAAAAGATTATGAGACGCATTTAGACAATATTAATAAATATTTAAGAAATCAATAAACATATGAAAACAAGAAATTTGGCTTTTATCGACGTAGAAACAACTGGGACAGATTATGAAAAACATGAAATTATTGAGCTTGCTTTAATAGTTGTCAAGCAAATTGATAGAGAAGGAAAGGGTCCAAAGATTGAAATCGTTGGAGAATATGAATGGAAAATAAAACCAGAAAAACTAGAAGATGCTGAAGAGGAAGCTTTAAGAATAAATGGATACAATGAGGTTGATTGGCTTTTTGCTGTACCACTTAAAAACGCTATGGAAGATTTTAATAAAAAAGCTGAAGGTTGTACTTTTGTTTCTCATAATCTAGTTTTTGATTATAATTTTGTCGATAAAGCTTATAAAAAAACTGGCGTCGAAAATGATATGCATTATGGAAAACTGGATACTATATCTATAGCTTTTGCTAGACTATATGATGTTCCACAAGCTTCTTTTTTTACATTAAAGTATTTGTGTGAAATTTTAAAAGTAGAAAACACTAAAGCTCATACAGCCTTAGCTGACACAAGAGCTCTTGTCGAAGTTTATAAGAAATTAATGAGAGCGGTTTAGATTCTTATTCAAAACTAAAAGTCCTTTATTTTACTCTTTCTTTTTGTTAGAATTAGAGAAAATATGCATACAAAAAAATTTGATCCATTTGATTTTAAAAAGAAAATTATAAATGGTGTGCCAGTTTATTATAAAAATATTCCTTGGGCGCCGTGTATTCATGTGAATGTAGTTTTTAATGGAGGAGCCACAGCCGACCCTAAAGGAAAAGAAGGGTTGGCTCACTTTATGGAACATATTACAGTAAAAGGTTCACCTAAACTTCCCGATTATAGATCTTGGATAGAGTGGAGAAAAAAATACACTTTTATGACAGCGAATGCTGCAACCAATTTTTATGGTGTCTTTTATCCTTTAAAATGTTTGCCAAAAGATTTTGAGAAGGTGATGTTTGATTTAAAAGATACAATTTTTAATTGTTTTTTGAAAACAGAAGATATAGAATCAGAACGAAATGTCATCTTACAAGAATCTTGGGGAAGATATAAAAATGAAAAATATTTAAAATATATAAAAGAAACTAGAAAAAATCTTTACAAAAATCATATTTTTGAAAATTTATATAGCCCTCTAGGCTGGCCTGAAACAATTAAAAAAATAACACCAGAGGATGTTAGGAATTTTTATAAAGATAATTATGGTGTGGGAAATTTTAGCATAATTCTAGTAGGTAATATTGAAAATAAAAATATTACTTCTTTAAAATATTTTATAGAAAGTTTACCGAAAGTAAAAAATAAATTTAAAAACACAAAGAAGCAGAGAATAATAAAACCTGTTAACAATTTGTTGAAAGTGAAAGCTGATGAGATAGGATTAGTAAAAGAACAGGTAGAGATTAGTGTTATAAGAGTAGCCGAAAAAATAGATGAAAGTAAACTTTGGTCTGGTATTTTATCTCATGCTTTGCTTCAGGAAATCCTAAACGATAAGTTTAGGGTTGAACATAAAATTTGCTATAGCGTTTCGGTAAATTCCAGTTTCAGTAGATACGATTCTCTTATATCTATGAATATAAATACAGATGAGAAAAATATAAAGATGGTTTTGGAAGGTTTTAAAGAGGTTGTAAAGGAATTTGGTACTGATTTTTATAAACAAAAGTTTGAAGATACAAAATTATTATTTAAAAACAACTCAAAAGTAAAAGAGTATCTTTCTGAAGATATTATTGATTATGCGAGAAACAATTTAGCAGTTTCTGAAAAAATACCCACCTTAAAAGACAATTTAAAACTCATTCAAAAAACTCAATTTAAAGATGTGCAAAAATTCATTAAAGAAATGTTTGGAGATGAAAAGAAGGTTTATACTGAGATTATTTTTCCTTCTAAAAAAGTAAAAACAGAAAATGATAAAAAATAATTTTAAAAATAAAAAGAAAAAAGTGTTTGTTGGGATGTCTGGTGGAGTAGATTCTTCTGTGGCAGCTTTACTTTTGAAAAAGAAAGGTTATGAGGTGGTTGGGGTATTTATCAAAGTTTGGCAGCCAGACTTTATTGAATGTACTTGGAAAGAGGATAGGCGAGATGCTATGCGAGTCTGTGCTCAATTGGAAATTCCATTTTTAACTTTAGATTTAGAAAAAGAATATAAAGAAGGGGTTATTGATTATATGATAGATGAGTATAAGAGTGGTAGAACTCCAAATCCAGATGTGTTTTGTAATAAAGAAGTTAAATTCGGAGCATTTTTAGATTGGGCTTTAAAAAATGGAGCTGATCTTGTAGCTACTGGACATTATGCACAAAACAAAAATGATTTTTTATATAAAGCAAAAGATCCTACAAAAGATCAAAGCTATTTCCTTTGGACTTTAAACAAAAAACAATTAGCTAAAATAGTTTTTCCCATAGGAAGTTTATTAAAATCTGAAATTCGAGATATAGCTATTAAAAATAATTTAGCTACAGCCAAGAAAAAAGATTCTCAAGGTCTTTGTTTTATTGGAAAAATTGATGTGAAAGATTTTCTGAGACAGTATATTAAAAATAAAAAAGGAGATATTTGTGATTTTGAAACAAAAAAGAAAATTGGAAAGCATGATGGGATTTTCTTTTATACAATTGGTGAAAAAATAAATGGAAAATATGTTTTAGAAAAAGATTTAGAAAAAAATATTTTATATGTTTCAGATAGTTTTCAAAATAAAAAAGAAGGAGAAATTGTTTTAGAAAAAGCAAACTTCATCACTCAAATTCAGAAAGGGAAACTGTATTCAGTACAAGAAAGATATCATGCCAGAGAAATCAAAATAAAAATTAAAAATCTTAAAAAAATAAAAGAAGAAATACATATTAAATACGAATTAATTTCAAAAGAAAATAATTTTATTTACACAGAAGGACAGTCTTTAGTTTTTTTTGACAAAAATAAACTTATTGGTGGAGGAATAATGAAATAAACATACAAAATAATTTTGTAAAGTCTAGCCAAATAAAAATACTTGTTATAATTAATTTGTTAATAGCTATTATTTATCAGTGTTATTAACATTAATAATATTTTAATATTAAGTTAATTTTATGAAAGCTTATATTGGAGAACTTATTGGTACAGCTCTACTAGTTTTAATAGGATGTGGAGCGACCATTTTTGCTGGTAGAGCAATCGGAGTGTTAGGAGTTGCTCTTGCCTTTGGTTTTGGTCTCACTGTCGTCGTTTATTTAATAGACGGTGTTTCCGGAGCGCATGTTAATCCAGCTGTAACTTTAACTATGGCTTTATCTGGAAAGTTTCCATGGAGCAAAGTTCTTGGTTATATAGTTGCACAAATTGTTGGTGCTATTTTAGGTGCTGTTATACTTTATGCTGTTGTTTCAAATATGACAAACGGAGCATTAATTATAAACGCCGGATTTGCAACCAATGCATTAAGTGAAGGTGTTGGGGTAATTGCTGGAGCCCTTATTGAAATTATTATGACCATGGTTCTATGTCTTGCTATTTTGGACACAACAAGAACAAATTGGTCTAAAGATTCAATTCCTTTAGCGTACGGTATCGCTTTATTTGCCACATATATAGTAGCTATTCCTTTGACTGGTGGCTCACTTAATCCTGCAAGATCTATTGGTCCAGCATTAGTTTCTGGTCAAAATCTTGATCAATTAGGATTATTTATTCTTTCTCCTATTCTTGGAGCAGTATTAGCATACTTTGTGCATATATTTGTTTTTGGAAGAGATAGAAGACGTAAAACTCAAGTGGAAGGAAATTAATATTTTCTTTTCAAAAATAAAAACACCCATTTTGGGTGTTTTTATTAATTTGTTTTTTTTCTTAGAATATTGTATTCTCTTGTTAGAAATGTTCACTAAAAAACGGTATATATTATGGGAAGAATGGATATTACAAATGCGGTTGGACGCCAAAGGAAATGGTTACCAGGTATGCGTAGAAATTCTTACGCCTCAATTGAAGACGTAGGAATGCTTAATGTAGAATTAGTTCAAAAAATAGAGAAACTAAAAGAAAAAAACACACAAATTTCTTCTATCTTGTCAGAAATTGAAAAGAGCAATGATGCAAGAGAAGTAAAAAGAAGTCTCTCTTTATTAAAAGAAACTCTCCTCAAGAGGGTTGTCTTGAGAAAAGAAATTTTGAAAGTTCAAGATAATTGTGTTTGTGATTTTTATGTTTCCTATAGAGGTTTGACAGAAGATTCTTACATCTGCAATAAGTGTTGTTGCACTTACACTTAATTTAAAGTTATAGAAAGAATACCTGAAAAGGTATTCTTTTATTTTTTAGTGAAAATTGTTGCATAAAATTATTTATTATGTTAAAATATTTGCAATATTGACGAGATGCTTATCTTCTATTCCACCAGGTTTGAGTTTTGTGGGTGACTCAAGTCAATAATAATTTCGAAATTATTATTAGTTTAAATATTTTAAAATGCAAATAAGGGCTAGTTTGCTGTGTTTTTTAGTGAACATTGAAATCCTTGACTTTGGGTTTTTATAATATTTTGTTTTTTAAATGCTTATTTTTTATGTCTAAAACAAAAAATGTCGAATCTAATCTTTTGGTAGCCAATTTACCAAAAAAGACATTTTCGCAATTTAGGAAGCCGTTCATCGAGCTGCCTAATCTTGTGGAAAACCAGCTTGCTTCTTTTAAAAAGCTAGTAGAAGAAGATCTGGAAGTCATTTTAAAAGAACTTAATCCTATTAAGGACTACACAGAAAAGAAGTTTGAATTAGAAGTTTTGTCTTTTGAACTTTCTGAACCAAAATATTCAGAAGAATATGCAAAAGATAACAACTTAACTTACGAAGCGCCTTTAAGGGCTAGAATTTTACTAAAGAATAAAATTCTTGGTATTGAAAAAGAACAAGAAATTTTCTTAGCATCATTTCCAATGATGACGGTACACGGTACTTTTATTATTAATGGTGTTGAAAGAGTGATTATTCCTCAACTTGCAAGAAGTGCGGGAGAGTTTTTTGATTTTGAAGAAATTAGTGGAAAAAAATATTTCTCAGCAAAAATTGTACCAAATCGTGGAGCTTGGGTAGAATTTATTACAGATGATGACAATGAAATGTTTATCAAAATCGATAAAAAAAGAAAATTCTCAGTAGTTTCTTTTCTAAGAGCTTTAGGTTACGCTACAGATAAAGATATTGAAAAAGCTTTTGATGGAAAAGATTTAGAAAAAGCTTACATAATGAATCTAGTTGAAAAAGATCCTATCAAAACTGCTGATGAAGCGTATATCGATGTTTATAAAAAATTAAGAGATGGAGATTTAGCTACTGTAGAAAATGCGAAATCTTATATCGATTCACTTTTCTCAAAAGAAAGATACGATCTTTCTCCGATCGGAAGACTTCGTTTTAATAAAAGATTCAATCTTTCTTTAGAAGGAAAAGAGATGAAAAGGATGACTTTATCTAAAGAAGATATTGTTTTAGTTATCGGTCATCTTGTTAAATTAAATAATGATCCAGATGCTCAGGCTGACGATATCGATCACTTGGCTTCTAGAAGAGTTCGTTTTGTGGGTGAAATGCTTAGCATGAAGATTAAAAAAGGGATGTTACAAATCAAAAGATATGTTCAAGAGAAAATGTCTGTGATTGATACTGATACAACACTTCCAGCTTCTGTTATAAATCAAAGACCTCTTCAAGCTAGAATAAAAGAATTCTTTACTGTCAATCAACTTTCTCAATTAATGAATCAAGAAAATCTTCTTTCTGAAATTGAAAGTTTAAGAACTTTATCAGCGCTTGGCCCAGGAGGCCTTTCAAAAGAAAGAGCAGGTTTTGAAGTTCGTGATGTTCACACTTCACACTACGGTAGAGTTTGTCCAATTCAAACACCTGATGGAGCAAATGTTGGACTTATTTTAAGACTGGCGGCTTATGCAAAAATTAATGAATTTGGAATTATTGAAACTCCTTATGTAAGAGTTAAAAACGGAAAAATTACTCAAGAGATTGATTATTTGAATGCCTTAGAAGAAGAATCTACAACTATTGCTCACGCGGCTATCAACTATAACGAAAAAGGTGAAATTACTGATAACCTTATTCAAGTTAGAAAAAATGGACACCCTATGATGGTTCCAAAAAAAGAGGTTGAATATATTGATGTTGCACCAAATCAAGCATACTCTATTGCTACAAATATGATTCCATTCTTAGAGCATGATGACGCAGCTCGTGCTTCAATGGGTTCAAACATGCAACGACAAACAGTTCCTCTTATTTTAGCCGAAGCTCCTTATGTGGCAACAGGTATGGAAGAAGAATCTGCAAAACATATTGGAAGAATTATTCTCTCAGAAGAAGCTGGGCAAGTTAAATATGTAGATTCCAATAAAATCATTATTACTGACAATAAGGGAAAAGATAAAACTTACGATTTAGTTAATTTTTCAAGAACAAATAACTTCACAGTCTTTTACCAAAGACCAATTGTAAATATTGGAGATAAAGTGAAAAAGGGTCAAGTTATTGCAGATTCTTCATCAACTCGTGGTGGACAAATCGCAATTGGACACAATATACGTGTTGCTTTTATGAGTTGGAATGGAGCGAACTATGAAGACGCGATTATTATTTCTGAAAAATTAGTAAGAGAGAAAAAATTCTCTTCAATTCATGTTGAAGAGTTTATTTGTAATGTTCGTGATACAAAATTAGGAGCGGAAGTTACAACTCACGACATTCCAAATGTTGGAGAATCAAAACTAAAAAACTTAGATGAAGATGGAATTATCAGAATCGGAGCTGACATTCGTGCTGGAGATATTTTGGTTGGTAAAATTACTCCAAAAGGAGAAACAGAATTAACACCTGAAGAAAGACTTCTTCGAAGTATTTTTGGTGAAAAGATTAGAGATGTTAAAGATACTTCACTCAGACTAGCTAATGGAAAAAGAGGAAGGGTTATTGGTATTAAAGTTTTCACAAGAGAAAGAGGTGATCAATTAGAAAGTGGAGTTATCAAAAGAATTCATATTGAAGTAGCACAACTTCGTGATATTTCTGTTGGGGATAAGCTCGCTGGAAGACATGGAAATAAAGGGGTTATTTCAAAAGTTTTACCTGAGGAAGATATGCCGTTTACAGCTGATGGTGAACCTGTAGATATTATTTTGACACCGCTTGGTATCCCAAGTCGTATGAATATCGGCCAAATATTAGAAATGCATTTAGGTTTAGCAGCTCAAACATTAAATTATCAAGCTATAGTTCCTGTTTTCTCTGGAGCTAGCGATGATGAAATAAAAGAAGAGTTAATAAAAGCTGGGTACGAAGCTTCTGGAACAGTAGATTTATATGATGGTAGAACTGGAGAAAAATTTGCTGACAAAGTAGCTATTGGAGTTATGTATATGCTCAAACTTCATCATATGGTGGAAGATAAAATTCACGCCAGAAGTATTGGCCCATACTCTCTTATTACACAACAACCTCTTGGTGGAAAAAGTCAAAATGGAGGTCAGAGATTTGGAGAAATGGAGGTCTGGGCACTCGAAGGTTATGGAGCTGCTCACACTTTGCGTGAAATATTAACTATTAAATCTGATGATATTGTTGGTAGATCCGACGCTTTTAACAATATCATTAAAGATGAACCTATTAAAGAACCAAACACACCAGCTTCCTTAAATGTTCTTTTAAATACACTTAGAGGACTTGGTTTGGATGTATTACCTTTAATTAAAGAGGGTAAAAAATTAAAATCACAAAAAGAAAAATTATTAGGTGAAGACGATGTAATCGAAATCAAAGATTAATTAAAAGCTAAAAATTAAAATATATAAATAAACATATGAAAACAATTGACACAACAGATTTTGACGCTTTGCAAATAAAAATCGCCTCACCAGAAGCTATTCGTTCTTGGAGTTATGGTGAAGTAACCAAACCTGAAACTATCAATTATCGTACAGGGAGAAGTGAAAGAGCTGGTCTTTTTGATGAAAAGATTTTTGGTCCCGAAAAAGACTATGAATGTTATTGTGGAAAATATAGAAGAATTAGATATAAAGATATTGTTTGTGAGAAATGTGGAGTAGAAGTGACAAAATCTATAGTTAGACGTGAAAGAATGGGACATATAGAATTAGACACTCCTGTGGCTCATATTTGGTTCTTGAGAGGCATTCCTTCTAGAATTGCTTTAATTCTCGGTGAACCTACAGGTGAAGTTGAAAAGGTAGTTTATTTTGCTAACTACATTATTACTAAAGTTAATGAGAGAGAAAAAGAAGAACTTCTAAAAAATCTTGATTCTGAATTTAAAGCAAAAATTAAATCTGCAACAGATGAAAAAACTAAAGAAAAGCTAAAAGAATTAATGCTTGCCACAAAAAAAGAAATCGAAGATATTCGTGAGAAAAAGATTTTAGATGAAATAACTTATCATAGATATTCCATGAGATATAGTATTGCCTTTGAAGCTGAAATCGGCGCCGAAGCAATTTACAATATCTTTAAAAACATAAATCTCGATGATTTAGAAAAAGAAATTGAAGGTAAGCTCGAAAAAATCTCTTCTCTAGAAAGAGAAAAAGAAGAAAAAAGACTTTCTTTGGTTCGCGCATTTAAGAATGCTGGAATTCGCCCAGAATGGATGTTTATGACAGCCTTACCAGTTATTCCTCCTGGAATTCGCCCAATGGTTGCTCTTGAAGGTGGTAGATATGCAACTAGCGATGTAAACGATCTTTATAGAAGAGTTATAAATAGAAATAATCGTCTTCTTAAACTTCGTGAAATTAATGCTCCAGATGTGATTTTAAGAAATGAAAAAAGAATTTTGCAAGAAGCTATAGACGCTTTGATTGATAATTCTATGAGAAGAGGGCAAGAAGCTATGACTATTGTTGGTCAAAAAAGACAACTTAAATCAATTGCTGATGGTATTAAATCCAAATCAGGACTTTTCAGACAAAATCTGCTTGGAAAGCGCGTAGATTATTCAGGACGTTCAGTGATTGTGATTGGTCCAGATTTAGCATTAGATGAATGTGGACTTCCAAAACATATGGTTCTTGAACTATTCAAACCTTTTGTAATCTCAAAGCTTTTAGAAAGAGAATTTACTTTCAATATTCGCGGCGCAAATAAATTAATTGAAGATGGGATTCCTGAAGTTTGGGAAATTTTGGAAGAGGTTATTGAAGGAAAATATGTTCTATTGAACCGTGCTCCAACACTTCACAGATTAGGTATTCAAGCTTTCAAGCCAAAAATGATTGAAGGAAATGCAATTCAACTTCACCCATTAGTTTGTACAGCTTTCAACGCTGACTTTGACGGTGACCAAATGGCTGTCCACTTACCACTTTCAGAAGAAGCTCAAACTGAAGCTAGAGAAATTATGGCTTCTAATAAAAATCTTCTAAAACCAGGATCTGGAGACTCAATTGTCAATCCGCGTATGGACATGATACTTGGATGTTTCTGGCTTACTACTGAAATTGAAGGAGCTCTTGGTGAAGGAAAATATTTCGGTTCCCCAAATGATGCTATTACAGCACATGAGTTTGGAATCTTAGATGTTAGAGCAAAAATAGAAGTAATTCCAACAGATAAAGTTAAATATAAAAAATATAATGGACAAAGATTTACTACTACTGTAGGTAGATTATTATTCAACTCTATTCTTCCAGATGATTTCGAATATATTAATGAGCAAATCGGAGGAAATGGTATGAATAAAATTGTCGATAGAATTATTACTCAATACGGTTTTGATGCGGCACCAAAAATTATTGATAAAATTAAAAGTTTTGGTTTCAAATATGCAACAATTTCCGGAACAACTTGGAGTATTGATGCTGTAAAAGTTCCAGAAGAAAAAACTGATATTATTGAAAAAGGAAAAAAAGAGGAACAAAAAATTAACCATCACTTCGACGAAGGATATCTTTCTGAAGAAGAAAAATATGAAAAAGTTATAGAAAATTGGTTGAATATCAGAAAAGAAATTGAAGCTATCATGCCAACAAAATCAATTGATAAATATGGTTCAGTTTATAACTTGGTAACTTCCGGAGCTAGAGGTTCAATGAAACAGCTTATTCAAATTGCTGGAATGAAAGGTATTATTGCGAACTCTTTAGGAAAAAATATCGACTTCCCAATTATTTCTTCAAACAAAGAAGGGCTTTCTCCAATTGAATACTTTATTACTACTTATGGAGCTCGTAAAGGTACTTCTGACACCGCTCTCAAAACAGCTGAAGCTGGATATCTTACAAGAAGACTTGTAGACGTTTCTCAAGATTTAGTTATTTCAGAAAAAGATTGTGGAACCAAAAAAGGAAAAATTCTAAGAACAGAAAATGTTTTAGGAATTGAAATACCTCTTTCAAAAAGTATTCGTGGAAGAGTTTTGGCGCAAGATCTTTTGGATAAAGAAGGAAAGGTTTTATTTAAGAAAGGGTATTTAGTAAAAAAAGAAGATTCAAAAGTCGTGGAAGAAAATAATATAGAAGAAGCATATGTATTTTCACCTTTGTCTTGTGAATCTCTTCGTGGAGTTTGTCAAAAATGTTACGGATTAGACTTGGCAAGAAATGAGTCAGTTAAAGTCGGTGAAGCTGTGGGAATTGTGGCTGCTCAAGCTATTGGAGAGCCTGGAACACAGCTTACAATGCGTACATTCCACTCAGGAGGTGTGGCAGGAGTCGACATTACCCAAGGTCTTCCTCGTGTGGCAGAAATCTTTGAAAGACGATCACCAAAGAATCCTGGCGTTATTTCTTTATCAAACGGTGAAGTTGTAGAAATTAAGAGAGAGAAAAAAGAGAAGAAAATTATCGTTTTAAGTAATGATGATGGTTCATATTCTGCAGCAAAGAAAAAAGGTTTACAAATAGAATACGACATGGCTTATTCTAGAAGACCGATAGTTAAAGTCGGAGATAAAGTTGTAAAAGGACAAGCTTTAACAGATGGTTCTCTAAATATTGAACAACTTTATAATCTAGCTGATAGAGAAACAGCTGAAACTTATATTATTAATGAGCTCAATAAAGTTTATGAACTTCAAGGAGCTTCAATTTCTAGAAAACATATTGAACTCATTGTTAAACAAATGTTCTCTAGAATTAAAGTTAAAGATGTTGGGGACACAACATTTACTCAAGGGGATGTTGTTGAGGTTTATGACTTTAGAGTAGAAAACGAAAGAGTTGAAGCTCAGGGTGGTAAAGCTGCCGCTGGAGAGAATTTAATTCTAGGAATTTCCGAAGTAGCTTTAACAACAAATTCATGGCTTTCTTCTGCATCTTTCCAACATACAACTAAAGTACTTATCAATGCTTCAACCAGAGGACAAGTCGATAAATTACACGGTCTTAAAGAAAATGTAATTATAGGTAGACTTATTCCGGCTGGAACAGGGATAGATGAAGTAGAAGAATAAATATTATTAAAACATTTAAATAAAAAAACGACTCAGAATCAATCTGGGTCGTTTTTTGATAGCTAAAGAACCATTAAAATCTTTCTTTCTGTAAAGAATAGAAGAGCCTGTAGAGTGACAGTATCTCCAATTTTTGGCATTTCTTTTACTTTGTAATATTGTTTAACCGTAATAATTTTTTTATTAGGCAATTCAATATCTAAAGTTAAAATAGCAACGGTGGGGATAGTATCGTTCAAGATGTCAGATAAACTCTCAAATAATTCAGAAGAAATTAAATAAAGCTTACTTTTTTCCTGGTCCAACATTTCTATGGAAAGTATATTAATTATTTTTCCTGAAACTGTTTTTAAATTTACAGTAACATAAATAATTAATAAAATTACCATAAGGCATATAAGTACAACAATTGGACTTATACCTAATTCACTAAATTTTTCGAAAAGGACATTATTCATTTTTTTATTTTTAAAAAGTTTAACAAAATATCAGTTTAAGCTTCTTTCTCATTCTCTTCTTTTTCCCGTCTCTCTTTTTCTTCTTTTGTAATAATTCTTATTATCAGCGAATCTATTAATACATTTATAAAAGTATATATACTTGCTACAAGTATATAAAAGATTGCTAAGATATAAAATCCTAGTAAAAAAGATGTAATCTTACTAAAAAAGATTATAGCCACTATATACAAAATTCCTAGAAACCATGCAAGGTTACAACCATTTTTAAAATGGTGAGAAAAAGCAACTGCTAAAATTCTTGAATTTGCGTCTGAAAAACTCCAATCTTTTTCAAGAGCTTCCTCAGTAAACATTTTTCTTAAACAAAGAATGATCAAAGACGTATATGTGTTTAAGAAGAACCCTCCTATAAAGATAAAGAAAAAATACCAAATAAGTTTTAGAAAATTAATTGGCGGCAACTCCTTACCTGTAAAAGGGTTTATCACAAGACTAAAAATATTCAGAATAGTCTTTCTAAAGATAAAAAGAGATATTCCGAGCACAATTACCACAGCTAAAAATATTACTATTCTATTAGTAAGATTTTTACGTCTAAGTTCTTTTTGTTCTTTCTCCCATTCAAGATCATAATCGTCTAAATCGTCAAAGTCTTTCATTTTCAATGAGTTTTAAATTGTTTAACTTTATTTTAACTACTTGAAATCTATCACTTTTTTTAGGTTTTGTAAAGGGTAAGTCTTTTTCCTTTATTTTTGTATTTCTGTTAAAATGTATTTAATTATGAATCCTAAAGATCAGGTAAAACAAGCGCTTTCTATTTTAGACGTAGTATCTACTTATATTCGTGTTGAAAAAGCCGGATCTCAATTTAAAGCCAGATGTCCTTTTCATAATGAAAAGACTCCAAGTTTTTTTCTGTCTCCAGATAGAGGAACTTATCATTGTTTTGGTTGTGGTGAACATGGAGATATTTTTTCTTTTGTAGAAAAGATGGAAGCGGTACCTTTTTATGAAGCTCTAACTATTTTAGCTGATCGTGCTGGAATAAAATTGTCACCATATAAAAAAGAAGAAAAAGATAAGGAGCCAAACTTAATTTCTTTAGTTCAAAAAGCAAATAAACGATACGAAGAGAATTTACAAAATTCGGCAGAAGTAAAAGCTTATTTAGGAGATAGGGGTTTGACTTCTGAAACGATAAAAAAATTTAATATAGGTTTTTCTTTGGGTGCAGATTTTGGTTGGAGAGATATTTTTATTTATCTTTCTAAAGAAGGATTTTCTCCAGAAGAAATGATTGAAGCCGGACTTGTATTTAAAAAAGAAAATGAAGACAAATATTTTGATAGATTTAGAGGGAGAGTAATGTTTCCAATAAAAAATACTTTTGGAAATATTGTAGGTTTTTCTGCCAGGATACTCCCAAAATTTGATGATGGAAAAACAGCTAAATATATAAATTCTCCAGAGACACCAATTTACCATAAAAGCAAAATCCTTTTCGGATACGATTTGGCTAAAAAAAGTATAGCAGACAAAAGAGAGGCTATTTTAGTTGAGGGGCAGATGGATCTCATTATGAGTCATCAAGCGGAAGTTACAAATGTTGTTGCAACTTCTGGAACAGCTGTTACAGATGAACATATTAAAATCTTGAAAAGATTTGCTGATAAAGTTCTCTTATCTTTTGATCAAGATGAAGCTGGGGAAAATGCTATGAAAAAATGTGCATTTTTAGCTCTTTATGGAGGTTTAGATGTGTATATTATTCCAAAAAAAGAAAATGTAAAAGATACTGCAGATTTGATCAAAGAATTTGGAGGGGAGGTTTGGAAAGATTTAATTTCTAAAAGAGTACATCTAATAGAATATTTAGTAAATAATATTTTTGAAAAGAATAACGATGAAAGAGAGAGAGGAAGAGAAGTTAGAAAAGAAGTTTTACCATTTTTAAGAGCTATAGAAAGTGATATCGATAGAGCTTATTTTATAAAATATCTTGCTTCTAAATTAAATGTTCAAGAGATCGATATTTTAAATGAATTAAAAAGAGTGAAAGTGGAAAACGTGGAAGAAAATATCTCTTCTATAAACAAAGAAATTAATTTGACAGATAAAAATAAATTCTTAAGAGAGATATTAGTTATTTTAAATTGGAAAAAATTAGATGAAGAGAAATTTTTTAATAAATTTTTTGAAGCAAAAGATATTTATAAAGAAAAGTTTTTAGAATTTAAAAAAGATTTACCAGAAGAAATTTTAGAACAAGAAATTATTAGAATAGAAAAAGAGATATCTAAAAATAAATTATATATAGAAAATGAGAAGAAATTTATAACTGAGATTTTAGGAGACTTAGCAAAAGTTTTTAAAATAGAAGTCTTGCAGGAAGAAAAAAAACTTATTGAAAATAAATCTGAAAAAGTAGAGGAGGATTTTCAAAGAATAGGGGAAATATATCAAGAGATTCATAAGATTAAAAATCTAAAATAAAATCTTAAAAAGACTTGCTTCTTTTTTAAAAAAGAAGTATACTGTAAAAAATTTGACAAGAGCGTGTTCGTGGTTGCAACTTTATAAATTTTTTAGTAAATAAAATATTTTACATGAAAAAAAACACAAAAAAAACCGCCCCAAAAAAGAAAGTTATTATAAAGAAAAAAACAAAAACTTCTCCTATTAAAAAAAGTGTAAAGAAAGAAAAAAATAAGACTACCAATAAGACAACTAAAAAAACAGTTAAAAAAATAGTTAAAAAAACTATTCCTAAAGAAGTTTCTGAAAAGAAAACAAAAAAAATAATTAAAAAACCTGCTGCCAAAAAGGTTGGTAAAAAAAATAGTACCAAAAAAATAGCTAAAACTTCTACTAAAAAATTTATTGATATGAGATCTCTTTCTGCTAAAGAAAAGATTGAAGAGAAAAAAAGAAGAGAAATTAAAAACGCTAAAGATAAAAAAGAGAGACAAAAAAGAATCGAAAAAAATAAAGCTAAAATAGAAAGAGACAAGAAAAAAGTTAAAGTTAAAACTAGACTAACAAAAACTGAAGAAAATCGTCTCGAAAAAGAAAATGAAATAATTAAAAAAGGTAAGGAAAGAGGTTTTATCACTTATGATGATATTATAAAAATCTTTCCAGATTTAGAAAGAGATATTTCATATTTAGATGAATTGTATGAAAAACTTTCTATAGCAGGAGTAGATGTCTTAGACGGTAGTAATCTTCTCGATATGGATGAGGATTTGAATAAACTTGGTGGAGATGAATCTGGTAGAGATAGTATTCAAATTTATTTAAAAGAAATAGGACAGTATCCACTTTTAACTTCAGAGGAAGAAAAAGAATTAGCTAAAAGGATTGAAATGGGTGACGACGAAGCAAAAAGTATTTTAATGAAATCAAATCTTAGACTAGTTGTAACTTTTGCTAAAAAATATGTTGGTAGAAGTCCAAATCTTACACTTTTAGACTTAATTCAAGAAGGAAATCTTGGACTCTATAAAGCGGTAGAAAAATATGACTTCAGTAAAGGTTATAAATTTTCAACCTATGCTTGTTGGTGGATTCGCCAAGGTATAACTCGTGCCCTAGCAGATCAATCTCGTACCATTCGTATTCCAGTGCATATGGTAGAAACTATCGCTAAATACAAACAAGTCTTAAGAAGACTTTCTCAAGATTTAGGAAGAGAGCCTTTATCTGAAGAAATTGCAGACGAAATGGGTGTCGATGTGGAAAAAATTCACGTCATAGAAAATATCGATCAAGAGACTTTGTCTCTAGAAAAGCCAACTGGAGATGATGATGACAAATCCTCACTGGGAGAATTTGTTTTCGATGATAAAATTCTTTCTCCAGATCAAGAAGCTTCTAGAAGAATTTTAGCGGATCAGATTAATGAAATTTTGATGGACCTTTCTGAAAAAGAAAGAAAAATTGTAGAAATGAGAAATGGTCTTGGAATTTATAATGGAGTTATGCATACACTAGAAGAAGTAGGGGAAGAATTTCAGGTGACTAGAGAAAGAATTCGTCAAATTGAAGCCAAGGTGCACGAAAAAATTCGTGATCACGAAAAAGCTTATAGATTAAAAAATTTCTAAAATAAGATAAAAACCGACATATAAAATATGTCGGTTTTTTAATTTTATTTTCCTTTTGCTATCCAATAAAAGCCGCGAACGACTAATATTAAGATAAAAATAATTAAAAAGGGGGTAATTTTTTGTACCTCCAATTGGGTTAGCTCGAAATTTCTCAAAAGAAATATCAAAATAACTATGAGAATAACTAACCAGGTCAATAACTTTTTCATTATTATTTATATTTTTAGGTGCGTATCTTTCTATATTATATATAAAATATACTAATATGTCAAGATTTAAAAATCTTACGTTTTCGAAGGTTAATTTTTTTAACAAATTTATTGCTCTTTTTTATTGTGGTGCTACAATGAAGTTGTATCTTTTTATCAATAAAATAAATAAATATGAAAAAGAAATTAATTTTTGTTTTTAGTTTTCTAGTTTTTGGAGGTTTAATTTATAGTTTAGTAACCGCTCAAACTATAATCCCTTCGACTTCTAATGCTAATACTGTAATTTCTAATGTTTCTGCTGACGCTCCACTAAGATTTTGTAATTCATTTTCAAGAAATCTAAGGATGGGTATGAGGTCAGGAGATGTTACAACTTTACAAGACAAACTTCGTGAACATGGTTACTTTGACCATTATTCAACTGGATATTTTGGTTCTGTAACTTTTAATGCTGTTAGAGCTTTTCAAAAAGACAATGGTATTATAACAACCGGATATTTTGGACCACTTACTAGAGCTTCTATCAATAGTAAAGCGTGTTACACTCCTCCGGTTCCACCAATCGTAATAGATCCTGGAACAAATGAAGCTCCAAAAAATTGTAAGGTTTGGTATGACGGATGTAATACTTGCCATAGAGGTACACTAGGAGGACCTCTCGCTTGTACAAAAATGATGTGTATTCAAGGTGGTGATGAAGCTTGGTTCGCGGCCCACAAACCAAGATGTATAGAATATTTTACAGATTCTACCGTCTCTAAACCTGTAATTCATTCAATTTCAGGGCCCACAAATCTTAAAGTAGGAGAAGTTGGAAAATGGTCAATTTCAGCTAGCGTCTCAGACAATTCTTATTTAACTTATGAAATTGTTTGGGGTGATGAAGGGGTTTATAAAATTTTATACGAAACAAACTCTTACGCAAGTTCTTTTGCGCAAGGAAGTACTTTTGAACACACATATACGAATGCTGGAGTTTATACAGTCGTTGTTAAAGTTAAATCCTCAAATGGACAGACAACAGAGACTACTCAGACTGTAAAAGTGGAAAATCCAATTCCTAATGAAGCACCTTATAACTGTAAAAGCTGGTTTGATGGATGTAATTCTTGCGGAAGAAGTATATCAGGAGGACCGATGTATTGTACAATGATGTATTGCCCAACTAATATTGGAAATCCTTATTGTAAAGAATATTTTCAATAAAATATTTTAAAATTTAAAACACTGAAATATCTTTATATTTCAGTGTTTTTGTGTTATTATTTCTAGTAAATATATGTTAATCGATCACATAGTTATAAATGTAAAGGCTGGAAATGGTGGAGACGGTGTTGTACGCTGGAGGAGAGAAAAAGGTATTCCTTATGGTGGGCCAGCTGGAGGTGATGGTGGTAAAGGTGGAGATGTTTATCTGCGTGTTGTTCAAGATATTCAAGCTTTAGATGACTATAAAAACAAAAAAGAATGGTCAGCGGAAAATGGCGAAGCTGGTAAAAAGAGAAGCATGCATGGGCACGGAGCAGAAGATCTTTATCTTCGCATACCAGCTGGATCTTTAGTTTATAACAAAACATACGATATAAAATATGAATGTGATAAAGTAGGAGAAGAAATTTTAATTTTAAGAGGGGGAAAAGGTGGGCTTGGTAATGAAAATTTTAAAACTTCTACCAATCAAGCTCCAGAACAATTTACAAAAGGGGAAAGAGGAGAAGACGCTGTTTTAGAAATAGAGTTAAAACTCATTGCTGATGCAGGCTTTATCGGTTTACCAAATGCCGGGAAAAGTTCTATTTTAAATATATTAACCAATAGTAAAGCTAAGATTGGTAATTATGCATTTACAACACTTGAACCAAATCTTGGAGCTTATCAAAAATTTATTCTAGCAGATATTCCGGGGCTCATCGAAGGAGCTAGCGAAGGCAAAGGTTTAGGATATAAATTTTTAAAACACATTTCTCGTACTAGAATACTTTTTCATTTAGTTTCTGTAGAAAATGAAGATGTAAAATTAGCTTATAAGACTATTCGAGAAGAATTGAAAAATTACGACAATAAAAATAAAGAAGATAATCTTTTAAGTACTAAAGATAATGAACTTGCCAAAAAGAAAGAAATTATAATTTTATCTAAAATAGATGAATTGAAAGATAATCCAGCTTTCGCCAGCTCCAGCGAGGCACAGAAAGAATTAGCAAAAAAAGTTTCCGATCTTGCTAAAGCTTCTAAACAAAAGAAAGAAGATATTATTTTACTTTCACTTTTTGATGATGAATCAGTAAAAGAATTTGAAAAGAAATTATTTAACATTCTCAGTACAAATTAAAAAAAAGACTGCTTCGCTAAGCAAAGCAGTCAACCTTTTAAACACTGTTATCCAAAATAACTTCCGTCACGTATTGGTTCAGCCGGTTTTTGTGGAACAGGGAGGTTAATTGGATAGGTTTCCCAGTAAATTCTCGTCATGATTTAACAAGTTTAATGATTTTTAAAAAAAGAACTATTTCTCTCGAGGACAAACAATATAACAAAGTAATTTTGTTACGTCAAACAGAATTTAACAATTCTAATTTAAGGATTTTTCTTTAATAATTTCAGTAAATAATTGAGGATTTCCAGAACCTTTAGCTTCTTTCATAGCTTGTCCAACAAAAAACATTATTAATTTTTCGTTTCCGTTTTTTAAAGCTTCCCACTGTTCTTTATTATTTTCTATTACTGTATTTAAAATCTTCTCCAAACTTTCTTTATCATTTTTTTGTATGAGACCTTTCATTTCCGCAATTTCTCTAGCTGACATATCATTTTCTGCCATTTCAAGCATTTTTTCATTTGATAATTCTGTCATCATAAAAGTGA
The DNA here is from genome assembly GCA_034927475.1 of Candidatus Elulimicrobiales bacterium. Lineage (GTDB taxonomy): Bacteria > Patescibacteriota > Minisyncoccia > Phycocordibacterales > UBA5272 > UBA5272. The sequence continues at coordinate 168,348 of JAYFPW010000002.1, read as the reverse complement.
TTAAATCTTTAGCTCCACGACTAGAAAGTTCATTTTCTAGAAGCATTTCCATAATTTCTACAAAATCTCCTTCATCTACAAAGTGAACCAAGTTTTCAGTATTACTTTTTTGTAAAATAGAGGAAACATCCACACAAATATAATTGACGGATAAATTAATTAATTTATTAATTTTCTCTTTTGAGAAATCATGATTCTCGATTTCTTTTTTTACTTCGTCAAAATATTTGAATAAGATAGTGTTATTTAAAAGTAATTCGACATACTCTTCTTTTACTCCAGCATCTTTAAGATTTTGTCTTATTTCTGGAAGTCTTTCCGGTAAAGATTCTTCTATAGATTTTAGATCAAAGAGAGTGTGTAAATACAGTTTTGGGAGATCTGGATCTGGAAAATATTTATAATCATTAGCAGATTCTTTTTTTCTTTGACTGACAGTGATTCTTTTATTTTCTTCAAAACCTCTAGTTTCTTGAACTATTTCATCTTTCTTGCCAGCTTCGTTTAATTCAATATGTCTTTTAGCTTCAAAACGTACAGAATCTTCTACCGATTTGAAAGAGTTAATATTTTTAACTTCAACTTTTGTACCAAATTTATTTTTATCTTGAGTGACAGATAAATTTACTTCAATTCTCATTTGGCCTTTACTCATTTCTGCTTCACTCGCGTCTAAAGTTCTTAAAATAAGTTGTAATTCTTTTGCAAAGTCGCTACAAGCTTTCGCCGCTATTTCAATATCGTCAAAAGTCTGTGGCTCGGTTACTAATTCCATAAGTGGCACTCCAGAACGATTAAAATCTATAAGAGTATGATCTCCTTGATCGTGAGTAGATTTGGCTGTGTCTTCTTCTAAATGAATACGAGTCAAAGGCCAATTATTTATTGCTCCACCAGAGACAATAGGGTATTTATATTGAGTTAATTGATAAGCTTTTGGAATATCTGGATAAAAATAATGTTTTCTATCCCATTCAGTGAAGTCGGCGATATTTGCTTTAATATAGAGACCAATCTCAATCATTTTTTTAATAGCTTCTTTATTTAAAACAGGCAGTGTTCCAGGGTGAGCCATACAAATAGGACAGACATTTTTGTTAGGAGAGTCTTCTAGGGGGACATTTGCACAAGAACAGAACATTTTACTGTTCGTTTTTAACTCTGCATGTATTTCAAGCCCAATAGTTATATAGTATTTATTTTCCATAATTATTTGGCTATTATAGCATTTTTATACCTCTTATTCCATAAAATTTGCCTCTTAGCGAACTGCCAAATTTTGTTTTGTAGAGTTTCAATCATCTCTTCATAGGTGAGTTCTCTGCGAAGATATCGAGTCACATATTTGTATTCTAAACCTAAAGAAAGAAGCCATTTATCATCAAGTTTTAATTCATTTCTTAAAAATTTAATTTCATTTATAAGATTATTTTTACCTTTTCCTTCTAGTCTTTTCTTTAATCTTAAATTAATTCTTTCCCTAATTTCTTCGTTTGTTTTTTCTATAAAAATAAATTCTGGCTCGTATTTTAATTTAGTATTTCGTTTAGAAATTTCAGGAATTTTATTTTCAGATTTTTTAGCTTCTAAGATTTCTATTATTCTAATTAGTCTTCTTTTGTTATTTCTTTCACTTGGATTTTCATTTTTTGTTAGCTCTAAATATTTTTCTTTATTTAATTTTTTAATTCTAGTAAGTAAAGATTTTAAATCTTCTTTTTCAAGAAGAGTGCGAAGTAGAGGATTTGGTTTTGCATTTTTTGGTAAACCATACAGAATAGCGTCGATATAGAATCCAGTTCCACCACAAAGAATGGGAGTTTTCTTTTTCTTTAAAATTTCTTTTATAGCTTTATTGGCGTATTTTAAATATTCTTGAACTGAAAAAGTCTCTCCATTTTTTTTATATTTTTTAGAATATTTAACAGGGTCAACAATATCAAGACAATAATGTTTTACACCTTTCATTTCTTTTTTAGTAATTTTCCCGGAACCAATATCAAAGTGTTTAAAAACTTGCCTGGAATCAACTGAGACAATTTCTCCTTTCACTTTTTTTGCAAGCTCTACAGCAACATCACTTTTACCACTAGCAGTAGGCCCAATAATCACATAAATTTTCGGTAAAGATTTATCCATATTTTTACTCTAAAATCAATCTCTTTACTCCTTCAATTTTCTCATTTTCTATTTCTATACTATTTCCTAAAATCGCTGGTCTCTTGTGGGTTAAAATATCTATAACAGCTAAATCTCTTGCTAAAATTTCTCTTAGAAAGTTCTTGGCATTAATATAAATATTGTCAGAAAATTTTTCAAAAGGATATTTTGCGTTATAAGCTACAGCGTTTATGCCATTTTTCCTAGCAATAAAAATTGCTCTTTCGTTGTGATATTTTTGAGAAATGATAGTTATCTCATTTTGATTAAAAACTTCATTACTTCTTAAAACAGAATCCAAAGTTCTTCTTCCGGCATAATCTGAAACAATAGCGTGCTCATCCACATTCAATTTAAGCAAATAATTTTTCATATACTTTGGCTCGTTATAAGCCACTGTTCTATTATCCCCCGAAACAATAGCATAATCTATTTTTTCTGCATCCAATAAATCTTTAGTTGCGGTCATTCTATTTATAAAAAATAAATTTAAAGATCCAGCTTTGGTGACAGGGGAAGTTCCTAAGACTAGACCAGCTTTATTTTTTGGTATAGAAGCTGCGCTATCATAAATAAATTCTTTGGAATAGTTAGATATATAAAAATAGACAATTAAAGAAATGGCAAAAAATAAAACTAAGAATATAGCTAATATTGAAATGCCAACTTTTAACCATTTTTTTACTTTTATCCGGCTGTTTTTCATATTTAAAATATAGCAATTATTTCTAAAAAAGTCATTTTAAATATTTTTAGTGCCGAAGGTGGGACTTGAACCCACAAGCCGTGAGGCATGCGATTTTGAGTCGCACGTGTATACCATTCCACCACTTCGGCGTTTTTATGCACACATTTTAGCATATTTTAGAAAGTTTTCCATGCTATAATATTTCCATAAATAATCTTTAAATTTATGGCTGAATTACAAAATGCGGTCTTTTGGATAGAGACAGATAAAATACAACCAAATCCATATCAACCTCGTCGTGAATTTGATGAGCGTAATTTAAAAGATCTTGCTGAAAGTATTCGTCAATATGGAGTTTTGCAACCACTTGTAGTTACCAGAAGAGAAGATTCTCATGATGACGGCTCAATTTCTGTAGCTTATGAACTTATTGCAGGGGAAAGAAGGCTTCGCGCTTCAAAACTTGCTGGAGTTAGAGAGGTGCCTTGTGTTGTTCGTGTTGGTGATGATAATAGAGCCAAGCTGGAATTAGCTATTATTGAAAATATTCAGAGAGAGGATTTGAATGCTGTTGATAGAGCAAAATCGTTTCAACAACTCGCAGATGAGTTTAAACTTAATTGGGCAGATATAGGAAAAAAAGTTGGAAAAAGTAGGGAATATGTTTCTAATACAGTTCGTATTTTAATGCTTCCTCAAGAAATTTTAGATGCTTTAGTAGATGGAAAAATTTCTGAAGGACATACTAGACCTCTTTTAATGCTTGTCGATAAACCAGATGAGCAGATCACACTTTTCAAAGAAATGCTCATGAGAAAAATGACCGTTCGTGAAGCGGAAGGACTGGCTAGAAGGGTAGCTTTAGAAAAAGTCAGAAAAAAATCTTTAGTTTCAAATCCGGAAGTTATAGATTTAGAAAAAAAATTAGCTGAAAGTTTAGGAACCAGAGTCTCTATTGAACCAAAAGAAAAAGGTGGAAAGATTACTATTGATTATTTTTCTCATGATGAACTTTTGGCTTTAGCGGGATTAATAAAGAAAATTGGTACTGAAAAGGTTCACGAAGGGATGTTTGATAAAATCAAAAAAGAAATGGGTTTAGTTGAAGAAAATATTAATACAAGAGAGAGTGTGTTAGGAGAAGAAATTTTAAATAACCGAAATAGCGAAAGCACTATACCAGTTTTAAATCATCAAGAAAATAATACTCTAAAAGAAATTGCTAATTCTATTAGTATTCAAACAGGTAATGCTTCAGAAAATTTAGAAGATATAAGTGATTTTAAATTAGAAGATGACAGAAGTAAACAAGAGATACGTGATTTTCAGGAAAGGGAAGACGATTTATACGATATAAGAAATTTTAGTTTATAAATTGTGCTCTTTTAGATAATTTCTAATATGTCTTTTTGCGAGTGAAGTGGAAGCGTAATTTAACCATTTATGGCCAGGTTTTGCGTCTTCTTTAGTAATAATCTCTACCATATTTCCGTCTTTCAGTTTTGTATCTAAAGAAACCATTTTTCCATTTACCATAACTCCGGAAATATGATTACCAATATCAGAGTGAACCATATAAGCAAAATCTATAACCCCAGAACCTTCTGGCATTTCTATAACATCACCTTTGGGTGTATGAATGAATAAAGTCTTATCAAAGAATTCTTCTTTAATATTTTTAATAAAATCTTTATTTTCTGAATCTATATCTTGCGGTTGAAAAAGTTCTTTTGTCCAAGCTATTTTTTCATTTATACTACTCATTTTAGATTTTTCTTGCTTATTTTTTATTTTTTTTGAATCACCAACTTCTTTATAAGCTAAGTGAGAAGCGATACCATATTCTGCCTCTTCATGCATTTGTAAAGTTCTAATTTGCACTTCAAAAGTTCCACCTTCACCATCAAAAACTGTAGTATGCAAAGATTGATAGCCGTTTGGTTTTGGTAAAGCAATATAATCTTTAAACCTCCCAGGAACAGGTCTATATAGCCCATGAATTACTCCTAAAGCTTGATAACAAGTTCCGACGTCTTCTACAATAATTCTCATGGCAGCAATATCATAAATCTTTTGTATATCCCAGCTATGTTTTTTAAGTTTTTCATAAAGGGAATATAAATGTTTTAATCGATGATCTATTTTTAAATATTTTATATCAAAGATTGATAATTCATCTTTAACTCGGGTTAAGATCTTTAAAAGATAATCTTCAGAAGCTGTACTTACAGAATCAAACATTTCTTTTACTTTTTCAAAATCATCTGGATAAGCATAAGGAAAAGCTTCATCTTCTAATTCTCCTTTTAATTTTCCCATACCAATGCGATCGGCGAGGCGAGCGTGAATTTCTAAAGTTTCTATAGCTAATCTTTTTCTTTTTTCTTCTTCTATGTATTGCAATGTAGAAACATTATGAAGTCTGTCGCAAAGTTTAATAACCACTACTCGAATATCATCAGCTAAGGCAACAAAGAATTTTCTCATACTTTCAGCATGTCTTTCAACTCCTTTATATTTAATAGTTCCAAGTTTAGAAACTCCTTGCACTAAAGTTAAAATTTCGTCACCAAACTCTTCTTTTAAAATTTCTTCTGAAACATCTACATCCTCTAAAGTGTCGTGAAGTAGTCCAGCAGCAATAGTATTTACATCCATATTTTGTCTAGCTATATTTTTTGCTGTCTCTACACAGTGAACAAAATAAGGTTCACCAGATTTTCTTAAATGTCCTTCATGAGCTTTTTTAGCGAATTCAAAGGCTTTTTCTATCAAAATTTTGTCTTCTTTTTCTAAAGCTTTTTCTTTAGGAACAGCCTCAAAAATATCTTCTAAGAGATATTTTTCTTTTTGAGGATTAGATATTTCTTTATTTTCTTCCATTGAAACCATTTTAACATTAAAAGGTATTTTTATGAATTTAGAATGTATTATTAAGTATTAAAAATAAGCTTGACAAATAAGGCCTATTTTGTTATATTTTTTAGACGTTCTTTAAAGAAAATTTTTTTGTTCATCTAAAACTAGTTTTAAAAATGTGTACTACAAGAGACAAATTAACTGAACAGGAGATCTCTGAAACAAATGTTTTTGGAGATATTGTTTTAAACAACAGTCAGCCGGGAGATCATACCCTACAAACGTATGACAAAAAATGGATTAAGAGATGCCTCTCCTTTAAAAAGGAGACAGAGTTTCAAAATGTTTTTTTTGTTATCTGGAAAGGCCAGCAAAAATTTTTGCTTGATATTCCTGAGTTGTTAGTTTTTATGGTCAGTGGAGATTGTAAAAAATTAGCAAAAGAGTGTGATAGTATTCTTCTGCGTAACGGCAAGGCTCCTGTAAATGGTTTTTTTAAACCAAAAGAAAAATAAATCTTATAAAGATTTATCGCCACTACGAGTTAGTGGCGATTTTTTTATTTTTTATTCAATTTGTGAGGATTATGATTTGGACAGGTTTTACTAGAGCATCTTTCTGGAATAGTTTTTGTTCCTTCCATCATAAGCTCTCCACACATATTACAATAATTGCCAGTCGGTTTTGCTTTAATAGCCAATTTACAATCTGGATAATTTGAACAAGAATAAAATACTCCAAATCTACCTCTTCTTTCTTCTAAATATCCGTCATCACATTTATTGCACTTTACACCAGTATTTTTCTTTTGTTTTTCTTCCTCAGAAACTTCAATATATTTACATTTAGGATAATTTGCGCAAGCTATAAACTTTCCATATCTACCAGTTCTTTCTATAAGTTTTCCTTTTTCACATTTTGGACAAATTTTTCCAGTTTCTTTTGGGCCTTCCATTATTTCTCCTTCTAAAGTTCTAGCTCCAGAACAATCAGGGAATTTTGAACAAGAATAGAATTTTCCGCTACGAGAAAGTTTAACAATCATTTTGGAATTACAAACTGGACATTTAATATCTTTTGGCGCTTCTCCAAAATTATTTGTTTTTTCTAACTTATCTTTTTCTTTTATTTCTTTTTGAAAAGGTTTATAAAAATCTGTTAAAAGTTTTTTGTAAGTTAATTTGCCTTCAGCGATTTTATCTAAGTCATCTTCCATTTCAGAAGTAAAATCATCTGAAATATATTTAGCAAAGTTTTGCTCCAAAAAATCTGAAACAACTTCACCGGTATCTGTTGGAATCAAAGCTTTATTAATTTTTTCAACATAACCTCTATCTTCAATCGTAGAAACAATCGAGGCATAAGTAGAAGGGCGCCCAATATCTCTTTTTTCTAATTCTTTAATAAGACTAGCTTCACTGTATCTACCAGGTGGTAAAGTTTCTTTGGAAATACTATTAATAGTATTTAAAGTTAGAGAGTCTTCTACTTCTAGTTTTGGAAGTAAAATGTCTTCTCCTTTTCCATCAGGATCAACTTTTAACCAACCGTCAAAAAGTACAATAGAGCCATTAATGAAGAAGTCCGGATAATCTTTTTTATTTTTGATGTTCGCTATTATTTTTGTTCGTAAAAGTTTTGCATCTGACATCTGGGAAGCTACAGTTCTATTCCATATTAAAGCATAAAGGCGTTTTTCATCAGAAGTTGTGCCTGCGTTTAAAGTTGAAATATGGGTTGGGCGAATAGCTTCGTGTGCCTCTTGAGCATTTTTTGATTTAGTTTTGTAAGCTCTGGTTTCTAGATAATCTTTACCATATTTTTTTGAAACAAAAGAAGAGATTTCAGCGATAGCAGAAGAGGCGAGATTTGTCGAATCTGTACGCATATAGGTTATATAACCTTTCTCGTATAGCTTTTGAGCTAGCATCATTGTCTTTTTCGGAGCAAAGCCAAGACGACTAGAAGCTGTTTGTTGTAATGTGGAAGTGGTAAAAGGAGGTTTAGGGGAAGATTTAGCGTTAGTTTCTTTTACGTCTTTTACATACCAAGTTCCAGCTTTTCCTTCTTTTACAATTTTTTTAGCCAATTCTTCAGCTTCGACAGAATTTAATTCAGGCTTTAATCCTGGTTCGAGTTCACAATCAAAAACTAATTTATATTTTTTAGATTCTTTTAATTTTCCAACGGTTTCAAGTTCAGCGGCAATATTAAAATATTTTACAGGAATAAAATTACGAATCTCTCTTTCACGCTCCATTATTATACGAAGTGCGGGGGATTGGACGCGCCCAGCCGAAAGTCCATAACGAACTTTTTTCCAAATAATTCCAGATAATTCATAACCTACGAGTCTGTCCAGAACTCTTCTAGCTTCTTGAGCTTCTTTGAGATCCATATCTATATCTCTAGGATTTTTTAGAGCTTCCAGAATTGCTTCTTTGGTAACTTCATTGAAAACTGCTCTTTTTGGTTTTTTGAGACCAATAGCTTCTTTGACATGCCAAGCAATAGCTTCTCCTTCACGATCGGGGTCAGTCGCTAAAATCACTTCATCTGCTTTTTTTGATAAAGATTTTATTTCAGAAATTACTTTTTCTTTTCCTTTAACAACTTCATAATTTGGTATAAATCCATTTTCAATATCCAAAGCTTTTTTATTTGATTTTGGTAAATCGCGAATATGTCCAACAGAAGCACGGACTGTATAGTCTTTACCTAAATATTTTTCTATAGTTTTTGCTTTACTTGGAGATTCTACGATTAATAATTTCATAAAATATTTTTTGATTAAAATAAAAACACAATTAAATAAGAATTAAAATTATGTTTGTCATTATAGCACACGAGTATATACTAGAAATAATTTTTTGTAAAATATTATTTTAATTTTATTTATCTCGGTAGACTTGGAATGGTTATGGGCGCATTGAAGGGAACTATAGTGAATAATTCAAAAAGAGGACTTCTGGGTGTCTGAGTTAAAAACTGATCAAGTATTAATGAAATCATTAAGAGTAGTAAAATAGAAGTAAGGAACATTGTAAATTTATATTTACCTTTTTTATATATAAACCAAGAGTAAATAATCAAAACACTAAAAATAGATAACAAGGAGAGGGTGGTTAGTGTAAAACTAAAAGTTCCACCAGTAGAACTCATTGAAATAAAAAATAGTATAACTAAAATTAGTATAAAAATAATAGTAGCTAAGACATTTAATATTTTAGAAGCTTTTTTCATATATTTAAATTATACCTCCATTATTTATTTTTTTCATCTAATTAAATTTTTATCTAGGAAGATTAAGTTTTACATTATTTGGATAAGGTAATAAATCATTAGAGAAAAATAACAGATTCGTAAAAAAAATAATAAAAGAAAGTATTGTTAAAGAAGAAAATACAATAGGAAAAATATAAGAATGTTTTTTATAGCTTATCCAGGAAATAATTATAAGACCTAATAATATTATTCCTAGAATCATATTAAGAACAGGCATTAAAAGAAACATAATTATTATTGGTGTTAATAATATAGAATTTATTATATTTAATATTAAAGCTGTTGTTTTCATGTATATAAATTATACCTTTATTTCGCGTATTCTGTCGCTTGATCAAATTTAATAGAAAGAAGTTTGGAAGATCCTTCAGAGCCAATAGTGACCCCATATAAAACATCACATTGATTCATAGTTTCTCTGTTGTGAGTGATAACAAGAAGTTTAGATTTTTCAGCTAAACGTCTAACCATTTTTCCATATTTTCTGGCGTTAGATTCATCAAGAGCTGCATCTGTCTCATCTAACACCATAAAAGGAGGATGATTAATAGAGCTCATGGCAAAAATTAAAGCAATAGAGGAGAGTGCTCTTTCTCCGCCGGAAAGCATTTGTAAATCTTTAATTTTCTTTTCTGGTAAGTTTATAGAGATTTCTATTCCTGGTTCTTTAACTTCTTCCGCTTCTTCCAAATTAATTCCTTCCACAATTGGTTTTGAGATTTTCTCCAAAGAGAGTGAAGCTTTTCCACCTGGAAAGATTTCGTTGAAATAATTATTAAAATTTGCATTGATTTTTTGAAGACCAATATTAAAGTCACTTAAAAGGGTATCTTTTAATTCTTTAATTAAAGCCTCGAGATTATTTTGAGAATTTTCTAAATCTTCAATTTCTCCAGCTAAGAAGCTATCTCTTTCAGAGAGATGATTATATTCGTCTAAAATATCTTTCGCATTGATTACACCGCTTTCTTCAATACGAATTCTACTTCTTTCTAATTTTCTTCCTAGGTCAATTTGTGAGAGATCGAAAAGCTCTTTCTCCTCAGGCGGTATATTATTTTCGTTAAAGTTTTTATAATCAAAAACTTTATTTCCTATTAAACTACTCATTTCCTGAATAAGAGTTTCAAAATTTTGTTCCTGAGTATTTAAACTCTCTTCTTTCATTCGAATATTTTCTTTTTGAGAATAAAGTTTTTCTAAATCTAATTTGAATTGTAGGATCTTATTATCAAGTTTATAAGTATTTTCATTTGCTTCTTTTTCTAAATTATTTAGCTCTTTTACTTTTTCTTCTCTTCTAGTACTAATTTCATTTTTTCTAGTATCTAGTATTTCTAAAGAATTTTTCTTTTCAAATAATTTATCTTCAAGATTTTTTATTTCATTTGAAAAATTCTGAATAGGGGAATTAGGAAATTCTTCTACTTGTGTCTCATTTTTTAATTTTATGAAAAAATCTTTTTCTTCAGAATTTGCTTTTTGTAGCTCCGAATTTAATTCAGAATAATTTTGAGAATTGTAAAGTTCAAAAATATTTTGCCAAAGAATGTTACGATTTCCTTCGAAAGCGTGAAATTCTTCTCTATTTATAAAATAATTTTTTATATCTTCTACCACTTCTGAAATATTCTTTTGATTTTTAATTTCTTCTTGCTTTCTTTCTAAAAATTTTATTTCCAATTCTAAATTTACAATTTCTTTATAAACATTTTCTCTTTCTTCTGAAAAACGTTTAAGCTCTTCTTCTATATGTTTTAATTCATTTGAGACAAGGTTTAGATTTTCATTATCATTTTGTTCTTCAGACAATCTTCTTTCCGTTTCCCTTTTTGCATCAACTAAAGTGTGAAGCTCTGTTTCTAGTGCATCAATTTGCCCACCAACACCATTTTGCGGGATTTCTTTTTTCTTTCTTTCTATCTCGATATTTTCCTTATAAAGATAAACTTTTAACATTTCATCTATAAAACCAATTTCTTCTTCTCTTTTTTCTAATTCTTTGACTTGTTTTTTAAGATAATTAAGGTGGGGGAGATTTTCTCTTCTCATTCCCGCAATTTGATTAAGGTGAATTTTTACTTTTTCCAATTTTCTTTCTCCTTCTTTAATACGCATTTGATATATTCTTAACCCTAGAGCGTCTTCGATCATTTCTCTCCTTTCAAAATTATTAGACAAAAGAATTCTGTCTGCTTCTCCTTGATTAACTATTGTGTGTCCTGCTGCAGAAATATTTGCCATCGCCAACAATTCTTGTACATCTTTTAATCTAACTTTTGTATCATTTATTAAATATTCACTAGTGCCGTCTGAATAAATTTCACGAGTTAAAATTATTTCATCTAAAGTAATAAAATTCGATAAAGCGGAACTCGATTCAGTATTAGAGTTAATTATTTTTTCATCTATCTTTTTTGAGCTATTATCCAAATACATTGAAACACTAGCGCGTGACAAAGGGGATAATTTTGAAGAGCCTTTAAAAATTAAATCACTTCCACTTTTAGAGCGAAGTCCTTTCATACTTTGTTCTCCAAGTACAAAACGTATAGCTTCTGCTACATTGGATTTTCCTGAGCCATTTGGACCAACAACACCTGTTACTGGGGCAGTTAAATCAATATTTATTTTTTTTGCAAAGCTCTTAAAACCTTGCATGCTGACAGATTTCAGATACATAAATAATAGCTATTTCTTTTTAAGATTATAACATAGAAAAAAATAGCTTTAATAAAAAACTTGCAAAAAAAATAATGATATGCTAGATTTAAATCAGTCAAAAGTTCTCTAAAAGAGATCAGCGTGTAATATGGATATGAGGGGAATACATTACTTTCAAATTTGAATGTTAATGTTGATTCTAAAAAAGCCCAAAGCTCTCAACGCGCAACCTAAAACCCTAGTCGGCCACACCGAAAGATCCACAACATTAATTCGTAGAATAAATGTTGTCGCATCGAGTACCTGTCGCCACAGGGTTTTTTATTTTATGAAATTATAAAAAATACCAAAAAGAAAACTAAAGCTAGGATAATTCTATACCATCCGAAAGGAATGAAATTATGTTTTTGAATATAAGAGAGTAACCATTTTATAAAAATTAAAGCAAAAACAAATGAAACAATAAATCCAATACTAATATTTAAAATATCAGCAGAAGAAAAATGCTGATAGCTTTTATAGAGATCTAAAACTGAAGCTCCAAGCATTGTAGGTATTGCTAAAAGAAATGAAAATTTTACTATTGTTTCTCTTTTTAAATTCATTAAAAGTCCACCGATTACAGTAGCGCCGCTTCTAGAAACTCCAGGAATCATGGCTACACTTTGCCAAAGGCCTAAGAAAAAAGCTTTTTTGTAAGATATTTCTTTTATATTTAAATCTTTATTTTTATTATCTATTAGTTTTTTATCAAATTCCGGATGGGTATATTTGTTTTTTTTAATATAATTTCTTTCTATTAAAATCATAGCAATACCTCCCAAGAGTAAAGAGATTATTACTACCAAAATATTATCCATTAAATATCCTTTGACTAATTTATATAAAGTTAGACCTATTAGACCTGTTGGTATAAAAGCAATAATTAATTTTTTAATAGTTTCTAAATTAAATAATTCTTTAATATATAAAACGAGTACAGCTAAAATTGCTCCAAGTTGTATAACTATTAAAAAACTTTTTAAAGCTTCAGTGCTAGGGAGCTTTAGTAAATAAGAAGTTAGAATAAGGTGTCCGGTTGAAGAGATTGGTAAAAACTCAGTTATACCTTCAACTAACCCCAAAATTATTGAGTGAATAATATTCATATGTGCTCGGGGCGGGACTTGAACCCGCAAGCCGTGAGGCAAAAGATTTTAAGTCTTTCGTGTATACCGATTCCACCACCCGAGCATTTTGCGTAAAAGTATTTTAGCATATTTTTTTTAAATTTTAAATATCTATTTTTTATGCTAAAATATTTCAACTGGTGCGATGGCGAAGTGGCTCAACGCTGCGGTTTGCAAAACCGCCATTCGCGGGTTCGAATCCCGCTCGCACCTCCAAAACGATTTTTAAATCTTTTAAAAATTAGGTTCTTATGCTATAATAATCTTCGTTTTGAATTGGGCCCTTAGCTCATTTGGTAGAGCGCCGGTTTTGCACTCCGGAGGTGAGCGGTTCGAATCCGCTAGGGTCCACAATTTTTTACTCTTGATTTTTTTCGATATTTATAGTATTTTAATTTTAGTGGTTTTGATATTTTAAAGAGTCTAAAGACTCTTTTTTATTTTAAAATAAATATAAAATATAAATATAAATTCATATTAGTTCATTAAAAAATAAAAAATAGAAGAAAATGGGAAAAGCAATTTTAAAGTCTTTATTCTCAGTTTTGGGAATAGTTATTTGGTGGGTGGCAATATATTCAGTCCTTGTTTATTTTGGAATGAGATTTGCGCCGGAAAGTTACATTATTCAAATTTTTTTAGCTACAATTTTCTTTCTGTCTTCCATGGTTTCCGTACCATTTAACGAAGAAAGAACTTTAGTTTTAAGACTTTCGAATTTGGAGATTAGGACTCTTGAAGCGGGAACATATTTTTATCCCTTTCTTGGTTTCTGGGGAAAAATTTTTATACCCACAAAATATAGAGAGGATACAAAAGTGGTTCACATAGATACGCGTCTTATGCGTACGCATGAGATTAAGAATTGGAAAGAGGATTTATTGGTGACAATTATGACAACTTTTTTCCCGATGGCAAAAAAGTTTTCTCTTTGGAATATTATGTTTTGCCTTATTTTGGGAAGCTTGGTTGGTTATGGAGCGGTAAAAATAAAAAAAGAATATTTTCCAAATACCAAACAAACTAAGACAGAAGTTTTCAGAAATAGAGTTAAAAAAGCTCTAAATGAAACCACTAATGCTATAACAAAAGACATTTATGGTACAAGTGGTGTAAGTGATAATGTTGGAAATAGTAATAATCAATATTCTAATTCTACCCCTACTTCTACTCAATCTCAAACACAGACGCAAACTCAAACCCAATCTCAGTCCCAATCCCAATCTCAACCAGAGATAGTAAGAGAGGCGCCAAGAGAAGAGGTTCAGCCGTCTATTCAAAATGAGCCCGGTAAGACTCGCGAATTTACTGCTTCTGACGGAAGTACTGTGACTATAACAATCAAAGATAAAAAACCGAAGAAGAAATAGTAATATATTTATATCAAGGGTATTATTTTACAGGTATTAAATTGGTCGGAAGAGAGGAGATTTTTAGAATTGTAGACCAGTATGATAATTTGGGGGCTCTCCTTATTAATACGCAATTTTTACTTCACATAAATTTTAAATTTAGAAATTATTTAAACAAATATTACACTTTAAATTTTAACTTTTGTGTGAAGTTTTTTATTTGAAAATTTTTCTTATGATAAAATAAAAATAGAATATGTCACCCGAGATTTTAAATGAAAATTTAGAAAAAGAATTGGATATATTAGAAGAAAATCATATTTCTTTTGATGATTTTCCATCTTTTAAAATAGAGAAAAAAGATTTTCATAAATATGCTCTCCTATCTCCACTTTTAGAAATTCGTGACGCGCCAAAAGAATTATATTTTAAATTTAAAGATGAAGAAATTTTAAATAATTTCTTACAAAAAACTTTCGACGGTGAAGAATATAAAATATTGACTGTTGTCGGAAGTAGAAGAAATACAAATTATGGAAAAGAAGTTTTAGATTATTTACTAAAATATTTAGTCGGAGAGAAAATAGTTGTTGTTTCTGGTCTTGCTTTAGGTATTGATTCTTGGGCACATAAAACAGCACTTAAAAATAATTTTCCAACGATTTCTATACCTGGATCCGGGCTTTCTTCTGCAGTGCTTTATCCAGCAAATAATTTAGAATTAGCGGAAAATATTTTAGAAAATAATAATTTAATGATTTCTGAATATGAAGAAGACAAAAAGAGCCAAATGTATTTTTTCCCAGCACGAAATAGAATTATGGCAGCGATTTCAGATGCAGTCTTAATAGTGGAAGCTGGAGAAAAAAGCGGGACTTTAATTACAGCAAGATTGGCAATGGAATACGGAAAAAATGTCGGCGTTATTCCAAATAATATTTTTGCTGAAGCGTCTTTAGGGTCTAATAAATTAATTCAAGATGGAGCAACTCCAGTTTTAAGTGAATTAGATATTTTGGAAATGCTTCGTATAAGTGAAAATAGCCAAAGAGTTTTAGATTTAAATTTTTATACTAAAGAAAATGAAGAGCAATTAAAAAAACTTTTAAATAAATTAAATAAAAACGAAAGAAATCTTTTACAAAAAATAATTGAAGCTGGAAGTGTTGAAAAAGATATTCTCTTATCAGAAGTTGAAGAAGAATTTGGAACAAGTTACACAGATTCATTAGTAGCCCTGATGAGTCTAGAAATAAATGGATTTATTAAAGAAGAAATGGGGGAAATCCGAATAATAAAATAGTTTTTATGTTATACTAATTTTGAAATTTATGTCTATGCGAAAGTTAATACACGGAAGAATCACTTTAAATAGTAAAGGTGATGGCTATGTTCGTCTGCTTGAACATCATGAAAAATTAGATGAAGCTTTTACGCAAGACGAATCTGTATTTATCGATCACGAACATCTAAATTGTGCTTTTCATGGAGACATTGTAGAAGTGGAAGTTTTAGGAAAAAGAAAAAAAGAAAAGACTGATGAAGATATTTTTTATGGAAAAGTTTTGGAAGTTATGGAGAGAGCAAAATATGCTCATGCTGGAAAATTGGAAGAAGAAAACGGAATGTATTTTTTAGTTCCAGATGATAAAAAGACTTATACGGATTTTATTATTTTGAAAGAAAACGCTATGAATGCTGTACCGGGCGATAAAGTTGTAGCAGAAATTGTAAAATGGGATGATCCAAAAAGATCTCCATTTGCGAGAGTGGTTAGGGTTTTAGGAAAACCTGGCGACAATGATGCGGAAATGCTTGCTTTTGCGCTAGAGAGAGGTTTCGCTAGTGAACCAAGTGAAGAAGTCGAAGTTGAAGCTAAAGCTCTTCACGAAAAAGGAATTACAGAGGAAGATAAATTCGTAAATGAAAATGGTGTCGATGGAAGAAGGGATTTTAGAGAAATTTTAACTATGACTATCGACCCTGCAGATGCAAAAGATTTTGATGATGCTATCAGTTTGAGAGAGCTCGCAAATGGAAATTATGAAGTTGGTATTCATATCGCCGATGTCTCTCATTATTTAAAAGAAGATACAAAAATGAATGAAGAAGCTGTTTTTAGAGAGACCAGTGTTTATTTAGTAGACAGAACTATTCCTATGCTGCCAGAAGTTCTTTCCAACGATCTTTGTTCTCTCGTTGAAGGGGAGGAAAGACTTGTTATGAGTGCGGTTTTTGAAATGAATAAAAATGCCCAAGTTTTAAGCGAATGGTTTGGTAGGGGGATTATTAAATCTGATAAAAGATTTACTTATGAAGAAGCTTTAAAAAATATTCATGATGAGTCAGGTCTTTATCATAAAGAATTATATATTTTAAATGAAATTGCTAAAAAGCTAGATAAAGAAAAAAATGATAACGGAGCTTTAGTTATAGATTCAGAAGAGGTTAAATTTAAATTAGATGAAAATGGTGTACCGGTTGATGTTTATGTCAAAGAAATGACAGAAGCTAATCAGTTAATCGAAGAGTTAATGCTTTTAGCGAACAGAAGAGTATCAAAATTTATTTATGATCAGCAAGTTAAAAATAACGCTCCCATTCTTTCTATTTATAGAATACACGATACTCCAGACGCAGAAAAGATGCACGAATTAGATTTATTTATTCGCTCAATAGGTGAAAGAGTTAAATTTATAGACGGACTTATTCCTTCTCTTGAATTAAATAAATTAATTAAAAAATTAAAAGATGAAAATAGGGAAGCTGAAAAAGATTTACTTTCTTTACATATTGCTAGATCTATGCAGAAAGCTATTTATTCGACTCAAAATGTAGGACACTATGGGCTCGCTTTTCCTTTTTATTCTCACTTTACTTCTCCAATTCGTAGATATCCAGATATAATGCTACATCGTATATTAATGAGAGTACTTAAAAAAGATTTTCCAAAAGCAGAGGAAAAACCTTTCTTCGACAGAATGTGTGATTTGGCAAGTAAAAGAGAAAAAGAGGCTCAAGATGCTGAAAGGGGAAGTATTAAGTATAAACAAGTTGAATATATGGGCTATAGATTAGGACAAATTTTCGACGGTATTGTTTCTGGAGTATCTCAATGGGGTATTTATGTTGAAGAAGCAAAATCTAAATCAGAAGGTTTAATAAGATTAAGAGATTTAGGTGAAGATTTTTATATTTACAATGAAAAGAAATCTAGAATCTTTGGTGAAAATAGTGGTGTCGAGTTTAGAATTGGAGACAGAGTAAAAATCAGAGTAAAAAGTACAAATTTAGATTTGAAACAAATAGATTACGAGCTGATAAGGGAATAGTTTTCAATCTTGACATTTTTGCACTTCTTTTATAGTATAAGAATAGTAAAAACTAGTACTAACTTAATAAAATATGCGAAATGAACAACATTATTTTACCTACCTGTTTTTCTTTGAATGAAGAATTGTCTAAGATCTTTGCAGAAAATAATCCTTTTCTGAAAGATAGAACTTTGAAGCCGGAAAATCTTACTGATGATGACTTAAATGATTTAGTAGTCTCTCATAATCCTTTAATTAATTCTGCAATTCTTCCTTATAAGGAAGAATTTATTGGAAAATATGAATGGGTAATTGAGTCTCCAATCACAAATTTTAATTATGCAGGAGGTTATAAGGTTTTTGAAAAAGAAGAGGTCCTTGAAAAATTTCCTCCAAAAAAAGAAGGGTTTATTGAGTCAAACATTTATCATCTTGTGAAGTTAGAATCTGAGCTTAGGAGACTTTTAAAAATGATGCGAGGTAAAGGTATTCCTTTACCTAAAAAGTTTATGATTGTTTCTCTTGGTGATAAAGTGCCTTTGCAGGGTCACGACCACAGCGTGGTTATGATTGTTCACACATCAGAAGCGGAAGAAATTTCTTTTCAGTTTGATTTTGTTTGGGGTCTTTGTTTTGACCACACTACAAAAATTTTAAGGGTTAAAAAGATTCTTTAAAAGTGAAAATTTAAAAGCAGCTATTTAAATGGCCGCTTTTCTTTTTGTAGAAAATATGATATATTATTCCAATAAAAAATTAATTCAAATTTATTATGCTAAAAATCAGATTACAAAGACTTGGAAGGAAGAATGATCCTCATTTTAAATTGATTGTTACTCCAGAAGCCTACAAACCAAAGACTCATAAATATATTGAGGATTTAGGTTTTTACAATGCCAAAAGTGGACAAAAAGAATTTAAAGGGGAAAGAATTAAATATTGGATGAGTGTTGGAGCACAAGTTACTCCTACAGTTTACAATTTTCTCGTTGCTCAAAATTTAGTAGAAGGTAAAAAGAAAAATGTTTTACCTAAAAAATCAGTAACAAAACCTAAGAAAGAACTTAAAAAGAAATAATTTCTTTTTGTTAAATTTGTATCTCTAATGGGAGATTTTTGTGTGCTATAATAAATTTGTTATTAAATTTTGTTTAGAAAAATAATTTGAAAATAAAATATATGGTTAAAGATTCAGAGTTTGTAGAATATATTGTAAAGAGCTTAGTAGATAATCCAAACGATGTAAAGATTGATAGAAAGGTTGATGAAATGGGAGTTCTCATCACCGTAGATGTAGGAAAAGATGACATGGGAAAAATTATTGGTCGCCAAGGAGCAACCGCAAAAGCCATCCGTACTCTTTTAAGAGTTGTTGGAATGAAAAATAATGCCAGAGTTAATCTGAAAATTAATGAACCTGCAGAAATGATTGGCGCACAATCTGGAGAAGGAAGATCAAGATTAGATGATGTGGATGCAGTAATGGACGGAATAAAAAATATCTAACCAAAAAATAAATAAAAATAAAACCGCTAAATAGCGGTTTTGTTTTTTGTTTCGTCTTTATTCATTTCGGAAAGTATTCCGAGAACAAGAGCAACAAATAGAGAAAGGAAAAATGGGAGAACAAATCTTAAAACTTCAACAGAAGTTAGCAATCCTAAGATTGTAAGCAAGCCTCCAAAGATTAATCCGAGGCAAAATCCCCAAAAAGAAAAAAACAAAATACCTTTTTCTCTAAATTTTTTTAAGGTTCCTCTGATCAGTCCTAAAACTGAAATAACTAAAGACGAGAGAATTATTCCACCCAAAATTGTCTCGAAAATGAATCCCAATTTGAGAGCGTGAAAAATCTCGTCGACGTTTTTAATTAAAACCAAAGAAATGATTGCTACTATAGCAGCAATAATTCTAAATTTAGTCTTTTTTTCCATTTTTTATTTATTTTTTAAAATTAATATTCAATTAAAATAAAAAATTTGTCTATTAATGAACAAATTTTAGCTGGACTAAATATAGCATATTAGAACATATTTGTCAAGTATTTTATAGCTTCAAATTTTGTTAAAATAGCTTTAAAATAAGCTTTATTTTAATTTTACAGCTTCAAATATGAAATATTATACAATTACACTTTTTCCAAATATTATTGACTCTTATACAAATGAGTCTATTTTAGGTCGTGCTCAAGAAAAGAAACTCATTAAAGTAAAATCTTTTCAGCTCCGCGATTTTACCAAAGATAAACATAAAAGAACTGACGGGAAAGTTTATGGTGGAGGACCTGGAATGCTTCTTTGGGTAGAGCCAGTTGTAAATACTTTTGAAAAGATTTTGAAAGAAATAGAAAAAGATAAAAAACAAAAAAAAGAATTGGTAAAGAAAAATATTTTAGTAGTAAACTTTGTACCTTCAGCTAAAATTTTTACTAATAAATTAGCCAAAGAATATTCTAAAAAATATAATTATGTAATTTTTATTTGTGGAAGATATGAAGGAGTGGACGCTAGAGTAAATCTAGTAATTAAAGATATTTTAGCTGAAAAGAAAAAAACTTGGAAAGAAAAAGGGATTTCTTTAAATTCAAAAATAGAAAATATTTCAGTTGGAGAATTTGTTTTAACTGGCGGAGAAATTCCAGCAATGATTATGATTGACGCTATTTCAAGACAAATTAAAGGAGTTTTGCATGATAATGAAAGTTTGGAAGAGAATAGAGTAGCTTCCAGTGAGATTTATGCTCGTCCAGAAATTTTTGAAAAAAAAATTGGAGAGAAAATAAAAAAATATAAAGTTCCGGAAGTTCTACTTTCTGGACATCATAAAAATATAGAAAATTGGCGAAAAGAAAATCGGAAATCATAGTTTCTATAATTTCCGATTGGGTTTTCATTTTTGTAAGACATAAGCTTCAGAGCTTTTTACAGATAGTGATTTACAAAGATAAGCTTCTATCCCTCTACTCATTTGTTCCCAAGATAGTTCATACTCGAAAGTATTTTTGGCTTCTTCGCCGACCCTATCCCACAATTCTAGATTTTCTTTTCGAAATTCTTCAATAGAAAGATAATCTTTTTCTTTAACATCATCTCTGTAAAAGCGTAGTGTTGCGACTACAAAATAAATCATTAAGCGATACTGTTCTGACATTGGCATAATAAAGAACTTTTTTAATTAAACAATAATCAAACTATATATTAATTTGATAGAAGTGTCAAGTTTAATCTTTCTATTAATTTTATTAAAATTTAATTATGTATATAAAAGCAAAAGTCAAAACTGAACAAAAAAGAGAATCTTTTGAAAAAGCTAAAAAAGATGATGAATATTTAGTCTCTGTTAAAGAAGAAGCTAGAAATGGTTGGGCTAATGAAGCTGTCTTAAATATTTTAAAAAGAGAGTTTAAGACAAATAATATTAGACTTATTTCTGGGCGTACAAGCCCAAGCAAACTTTTTTCTGTTTTAATTGAAGAATAAAATATTATTTGCTATAATCTTTTTATATTTAATATTGCCAATATAGCTCAGTTGGTAGAGCACATCCATGGTAAGGATGAGGTCGTCAGTTCGATCCTGACTATTGGCTCCAATTTGATATAATATTTTTTAAGCCACTTTAGCTCAGTTGGTAGAGCATGTCACTCGTAACGACAAGGTCCCGAGTTCAATCCTCGGAGGTGGCTCAGAATTCTGATATAATACGTATATCTATGAAAAAAGTATTTTTAATTAACAGTATTTTTATTGTTTTTTTATTAAATATTTTTTCTTTTAATATTGTTTTTGCTCAAACTAATTTAAATAATTTTACTATTTCTAACTATGAAGTTGATCTTTATTTAAGTAAAGATGCAGAAAATCATTCCATACTTACGACGGTAGAAAAAATTACAGCAAATTTTCCAGATTTTGATCAAAATAGAGGTATAACTAGAGATTTCGTGAGAGGATACAATGGACATGATACTGATTTAAAAGTTGTTTCTGTTACAGATGAAAATGGGGTGGTTAGGCCTTATACTTGGACAAATAGCTCACTTATTCGTATAGCAGGAGAAGAATATGTACATGGGAAAAATACTTATGTCATAACTTTTACTCAGCGTGATGTGACTAGATATTATTCTGATACAGATAAAGATGAATTTTATTGGGATGCTCTTGGGGTAGATTCTCTGGTTCCAGTTTCAAACGCTGTCGTCAGATTACATATTGATGAGAGTTTAAAGCCGGATTTAAGAACAGATTTATATTGTTATGCTGGACCTGAAGGTCAAAATAATACTCCTTGTAATGTAGAAAACTTTACTGTTACTGCACAAAATTTACCTCCACACAATGGAGTTACTATTGCTATGGGGTTTGAGAAAGGGACATTTTTAGAAATTGAACCTGATCCAAATTTTACTAATCAAAATTATTTAAATCAGGGATCAGTTCAAGGTTTAGATTTTTTTAATATAATAGAGTGGTTTGTACCAACTTTTATATCAGTTTTGGGTCTTTTATTTTTCGGTCTTATTGTTTCAGTGGCTTCAAAAAAGAGTGGAGAAGATTTAAATTTAGTGAATTCTGTTTGGCGTGATTTACCAATTATTCCGCAATATTTGCGTCCTAAGAATTATTCCGTACTCATGTCAGCTTCGCTACTTGAAACAGACCTAACTTATACCAGGCTTGGAAATAGAATTGTTGCGCAAATAATCGATTGGGCTGTGCAGAAATATATTTTAATATACCAGACAAAGAAAAAATCTTTTCTATCTTCAGGAAAATATAGATTTGAAATAATCAATTCCTTTGAAAATATGAAAGAAGAAGAAAAGCTTTTAGCAAAGCTAATTTTTGAAGATAGTTTTGATGTATTAGGAGATTCTGTAACTCTTGATGATATTGAAAATAGATTAAATCCTTTCAGTTTAGTTAAAGCATCAAAACTTACAAATCCCTTAATAGACTTAAAACTGAATATCGAAGATATAATGCGAACTAAAACAAATTTATATGAACCTAATCCTCTTAGGGAAATAGAGCCTACTAAAAACAAGTTTACCAGATTTTTCTCTAAAATATTTTCTACAATGTTTTATCCAGAATACAGGAAGACTGAAAGATTTTTGGAAGTTAGACATTATTTGAAAGGGCTAGAGGAGTACATAAGAGTGGCAGAAAAAACTAGATTTGAAATGACTCAGAGTCCTGAAACTGTAGAAAAAATAGGAGACATTACTAATGATATGGGGGCAAGGTTGAAGCTTTATGAAAGTCTTTTGCCATATGCTATTTTGTTTAGACAAGAAAGAAAATGGGTTAAAGAATTAGGAAAACTATATGAATTAAACAATGTTCAACCAGACTGGAGTGTAGGAACCTCTTCTTCAGCTTTAATTTTTTCAAGTATGATGCGTGATTTGTCATCTTCATTGGCAGAATCGACTGGCAGTAGTAGCGATTTTTCTTCTTCATCTGGAGGATCTTCTGGTGGTGGTTCATCTGGTGGCGGAGGTGGAGGTGGGGGTGTTGGTGGAGCTTAATATTATTAAAATAAATATATGAAAAAGAAAATAAATTTTTATAACATTATAGGAATAATTAGTATCGTATTTGGAGTAATTTTATTTGTCGTAACCCTCTTTAAGACAACCACAGTCGGTGTTATGGTCTGTTCCTACAGGGATATTTTATTAGATAATGATTATCTTTTTTCTAGACTTTTTACATTATTTGGAGTAATCATTTTATTATTTAATAAAAAAAATTTTAAAATTTTACTTTTAGTAGTAATTCTACTAACAGCTGTTAGTTATGTTTATAGTATTTCTTCTTTAAAGCAAGTTGTTATCACAAAACATAATGAGTGTATGACTAATCTTTTTAACCATGAATAAATCGGAAATTCAAAAAGAAATAGAGGAATTAGAAATGCATTTATACGAGCCGGATTTTTGGAGTGATAAAGTTCACGCGCAAGATGTAATTCAAAAAATAAAAGATTTAAAAGCGGAGCTAGAAGGAGATTCTGTTTTGGATAAAGGTGGAGCCATTTTAAATATTTTAGCTGGAGCTGGAGGTGATGATAGTGAAGATTTTGCGAAAATGCTTTTAAATATGTATTTAAAATATTTTGAGAAACAAGGTTGGAGTGTTTTATTTTTACACGAAAATCAAAATGATCATGGAGGATACCGAAATTTATCTTTAGAAATTAATGGAAAAAATGTTTATAAAAAATTAAAAAATGAATCTGGTGTTCATAGACTAGTACGACTTTCTCCATTTAACGCAAATGCAAAAAGACATACTAGTTTTGTTTTAGTGGAAATTCTTCCCATACTTCCAAAATTAGAATTTGATAAATTTAAAAATAGTATAAGTGATGAAGAAATAGAAATAGAAACTTCAAAATCTTCTGGCCCTGGTGGGCAAAATGTAAATAAAAGAGAAACAGCAGTGAGATTGGTTCATAAGCCAACAAATATTTCTGTACAAATTTCTACCGAAAGAAGTCAGGAACAAAACAAAGAAAAAGCTTTAGCTTTACTTTATGCAAAATTATTTAAATTAGAAGAAGAAAAAAGACAAGCTGAAATAGAAGGAAGACAAATTTCTAAAACTACAGAAATAGAGTGGGGGAATCAAATCAGAAATTATGTTTTGCATCCATATAAACTCATTAAAGATTTAAGAACTGGAGTGGAAGCTAGTGATGTGGAAAAAGTTTTAGAAAAAGGGGAGTTGGAAGATTTTATCCAAAGTTAGATTTATTTTACAAATTCTTAAAAATATTGTATAGTTTAATTAGCTAAACAAAAAATTGACAAAAGATGAAAAAATTTAGATTT
The DNA here is from genome assembly GCA_034927475.1 of Candidatus Elulimicrobiales bacterium. Lineage (GTDB taxonomy): Bacteria > Patescibacteriota > Minisyncoccia > Phycocordibacterales > UBA5272 > UBA5272. The sequence goes on along the minus strand of JAYFPW010000002.1, from coordinate 144,013 downwards.
GCTCTTTTTACACTTAGTGTATTTACAAGTGTTGGTTTTATTTACTTTCTAATATCAACAATTAGAAATGGGCTTTCTTCTAGCCTATTTTCGTTTTGTTTTTTTATTATTTCTTTGATAGCTCTTATATTAGTGATTTTAAAAGAAGTTTATAAAACAACATAATGTAAAAAAATAAGTAAAACTATAATTTAAAAAACGAGGTTATTAACCTCGTTTTTTGTTAATAAGTTATTTGCAAAGAGAAAAATTGTGCTAGAATATAAAAGTTAAGCTAGAAAGCTATTTTTTATGCTCTATTTCGAGAATTTAAGAAAAGAATATCCAGGAGGTTTTGTCGCTTTAGACGATATTAATCTGACAATTGACAAAGGTGAACTTGTTTCAATTGTTGGTCATTCTGGAGCAGGTAAAACAACTTTAATTAAAATGATACTAGCGGAAGAGAAACCAACTTATGGTAAGGTGTCTTTTCATTCTAATCAAGTAAGTAAATTAAAAGGAAGAGATTTAACTGATTTTCGCAGAAAGATAGGTGTAGTTTTTCAAGATTATAGACTTTTACAAAATAAAACAGTTTTTGAAAATATTGCTTTTGCTATGGAAGCTGCTGGAAAAACAGATGAAGAAATTGCTAGAGATGTTCCAAATGTTTTAGATTTGGTAGATTTAAGAAATAAAATATTTCATTTTCCAGATCAGCTATCTGGTGGAGAAAAGCAAAGAGTGGTAATTGCTAGAGCTTTAGTTAATAGACCAGAAATTTTGATTGCCGATGAGCCAACAGGAAATCTTGACCCAGTTAATACTTACGATATTATTCAAGTCTTGAAAAAAATCAATGATTTAGGCACAACTGTTATTCTAACTACTCACAATAAAGGAGTAATTGATCATCTTAAAAAGAGAGTAGTGAGTATGCAAGACGGGAGGATTTTAAAAGATGAAAAGGTTGGGAAATATTCAATTTAATAAAACTATATGAAAAAAAAGATTACATCAACAAAAAGAGTGTTTAAATCAGGATTTCTTAGTTTTTTAAGAAACAAGACAGTTTCTCTTTCTTCTATAGGAATTTTAACTACAACACTCATTGTTATTGGAGTATTCTTTTTCTTTAGAGGTATTTTTGATTATTCTTTAGATCAAGTTAGAAATAAGGTGGATATTAAAATTTATTTTAAACTGGATGCAGAAGATTCTCAGATTTTGGATATAAAAAACAAAATAGAAACTTTACCGGAAGTTAAATCTGTTGAACTTGTCACAGCTGAACAATCTTTAGAAGATTTTCAAATTAAACACTCGAATGACCCTGTCACTCTTCAAGCCTTATCTGAGCTAGACGCAAATCCTTTTGGGGCTATGTTGACTGTTATAGCCAATGATCCAAATAGTTATGATTACATTTCTAACACTTTAAGTTCAGAATCAGAATTTTTAGGCGCTTCTTATTCAGCTGTGGATAAAATAAACTATTTTGAATTAAAGCCCACAATCGATAGATTAAATAATATGATTCGTTTGTTTAATTCTATAGGATACTGGATAACTCTGTTATTTATTATTATTAGTTCTTTAATTATTTTTAACACTATCAGACTTTCTATCTTTATATACAGGGAAGAGATTGCTGTTATGAAGCTGGTGGGTGCATCTAATATGTATATCAGAGGTCCATTTTTAGTAGAATCTAGCATTTATGCTGTAATTTCTTCAATTTTAGCGATGATTTTCTTTGTACCAACCACCTTCTATTTAGCAAAGAAAACAACTGAGTTTTTTAGTGGTTTAGATATATTCCAGTATTTTTTACAGAATTTCTTTATTTTATTCCTATTACTATTAGTTATCAGTCTCCTTTTGACCACAATTTCTTCACTTTTGGCAATGAGAAGATATTTGAAAATATAGTATTTGATAGCTTTCTTTGTGGTATAATAAAATCTCATTAAGAGCTATAATTATTATATTCAAATATGTTAAAAAAGTTATCTTTAAATAAGACTTTAATGTTTTCTGGTTTTTTGATTAGTTTTTTAGGTTTAATATTTACTATTTTTTATAAATTTTCAACACCTGCATCTTTTGTTTCTGTAGAGTTGACTAAGAATACTATACTTTTATTTGTGACTGGTATAGCATTTATTCTTTACTCATTACTTCTTTTTAGAAAAAAAGAAGTACCTTTACCGGAAAGTAAATTGGTTAGGTCTTTAATGGCAGCTTTTCCGATTCTAATTTTACTTTCTACTATTTTTTCAGGAGGATTTTTTGATTCATTTTTTGGAAAATATGTTTACTTAAATAGCGGTTTAACTTATATAGCTCTTTTCTGTTTAGTTTTAATTATCGCTTCTTATGCAAAACACTTTAAAAGATTAACCTGGTCATTTTTGGTCTTAGGTACTCTTTTAGTTACATTACCTACAATATTAGCTCTTATAATGTCTAAATTTGGCCTAGTTGCATTCGCAAGCAAATTAACCTTCTTTATTGAAAATTGGGATATTGTGGCTGTCGCTTCAGCTATTATTGTAATTTTAACTTTAGTTTATTTCGAAACTATAGCTTCTACCAAATCTCAAAAAACCACTTCTCTTATATTAATATTCTTACACTTAATATTAATCTCATTTATAATTGTTCCTGACATTTGGTACGCATTAGCTCTTTCTTCCTTATTTGTTTTATTATTTACTAGATTAGCAAATAAATCAAAAGAGGAAAATGAAAAGAAACCTCTAAAATTCTTCCAAAGAGCTTCTTTTTATGTTTTCTTAGTCTCTTTACTCTTTTCTCTTCTATTTATTTTTTCTTCCGGACCAACTTCAAAACTTGCGCAAAGTTACGCTGTTTTTACAAATAAAATTTCTGGTATAAGTTATGGGTTTGTTAAACCGGATGTAGGACTAAGTCTTGATTTAATAAAAACAGAATTAGCTAAAGGTAAAATATTCGGTTCTGGTCCAGCTGATTTTTACAGAGTTTGGCAACAAGGAAAACCTCAGGCTGTAATTGATTCTTCATATTGGGGTGTAGAGTTTTCTTCATCTTTCTCTGCTGTAACTACTCTGGCTGTAACTTTAGGTATTGTTGGTTTAATTTTTGTTTTAATTATAATAGTTCTTCCAACAATCAAAATATTTAAAGAGGTAAGAAAAATCAACTCCTTAAAAGAAGATTTTGAATTAAATCAAGAAGAAATGTTTTACATTTTAGCAACTGGTACACTTTTTGTTTTCTCTGTATTTCTGATGCTATTTTTTGCAAATATAACTATTTCTATCTTACTTTTTGCTTTAACCTTAGCTTTAGTTCTTGGAACACTCTTTAAATGGAAAGATTCTAAATCTACTAAAATGTACAACTTGATATCTTTGATATTATTCTTACTTTTACTGGTTGGAATAATTTCATCCTTTAGCAGAATAAGATCTGTGTATATCACAAACAATGCTTTAAAAAATTATGGAGAAACTGGTAATCTTGTCGAGCTTGAAAAAGGATTAATAAAAGGAGCGAAAGCTTTTATAAATAATGATTATGGTTATAGATTATTATCACAATTCTATTTGTTTAACACTGGACTTATTTTAAACTCTACATCTAGTGATATAGAATTATTACAAAAAAATATAATCGATACTGCAAATAAAGCTATAATTTCTGCCGAAACAGCAATTAAAATGGATAATAAGGACTTCAATAACTACATCTCTTTAGGATCTGTCTATTCATATTTAATGGATCTTGATAAACAAAACAAAAATACCCATTATGAAAAAGCAAAATTAGCATACAACACAGCTGTTTCTTTGTACCCTAAAAACCCTTCTCTTTATCTAAATTTAGCTAATCTTGAATACGCTTATAATCAAAGTGGAACAACTACAGCAGCAACTTTACAAAAATCTTTAGAGGTCAAACCTAATTATTCAACAGCTCATTATTTATTCTCTCAATTAGCTGCTCAGAATAACAACAGAGATTTAGCTTTAGAATACGCCGTGAGAGCTATACAAGCAGACCCTCAAAATGTAGATGCTTATTTACAGTTTGGTATTTTGATCTTAAATAAAGAAGGACTTACTCAAGACGAACTAAACCAAGCTTATACAGCTTTTGTTACAGCACTCACTTTGGATCCAAACAATGTTGTAGCGGCATATTATTTATCTGTTACTTATACAATTGTTGGGGAGTATGATAAAGCTTATGAATTAGCTAATGTTTTGAGTCAGATTTTACCTGAAGATAAAAATATAAAAGAATTAAAAGATTTTTTATCAACCGCCAACAAGGCGCAAACTTCAGGAAATACTCAAACTGAGACAAACACTCCTACAGATTCTGTAGCCACCACATCAATTCAAAATTAAGATAAAAAATAGAAAAATATATGAAGAGTAAGAAAGTTTTAGTTTCAGGTGTTCAAACCAGTGGAGAACTTCATTTGGGAAATTATTTTGGAGCCATTAAACAAATGGTAGAGCTTGTTAATTCTGGCAACTACGAAGCATATATTTTCTTAGCGGATTATCATTCGATGACAACTTTGCTTGATAAAAAAGAAAGAAATCAAAAAATCTTAGAAACGGCCGCCGCTTATTTAGCTTGCGGTTTTGATAAGAAAAAAGTTGTTATTTTTAAACAAAGCGATGTACCGTTAGTCACAGAATTAACTTGGATTTTAAATACAGTAACCCCACTTCCAATGCTCTTTTTGTCTCATGCTTTTAAAGATAAAGAAAGAGATAAAGAAAATGAAAAAAAAGATGTAAATATTGGTCTTCTAGATTATCCAGTATTAATGGCTTCAGATATTCTTTTATACAATGCAGATATAGTTCCGATTGGAAAAGACCAGGAACAGCATTTAGAAATGACAAGAGAAATAGCTGGAAAATATAACAGAGCTTATAATGTAAATACTTTTAAATTCCCAAAAGGGTATTCCGTTAAAGAACTAGAAGTTGTACCAGGTATTGATGGGAAAAAAATGAGTAAAAGTAAAGGCAACGCTATTGCAATGTTTGCCTCAGACGATGAGATTAAGAAAAAAGTGATGAGTATTAAAACTGACAGCAAAGCTCCAAATGAAAAGAAAAATCCAGACGAAGTTTTAATTTATAAGATTCACAAAATTTTCTTAAATAAAAAAGAAGATGAAAAATTACGAGAGAAATTTTTGAATAGCGACAAAAATCCTTATAGTTATAAAGAAGCTAAAGAAGATCTTTTAAATACAATTCTTTCATATTTTTCAGAAATGAAGAAAAAATATCATTATTATTTAAATACTCCGAAAGGAAAAAAAGAAATGCTGTCAGTTCTAAAGTCTGGCGCTAAAAAAGCTCACAAAAAAGGTGAAATAATGATGAGAAAAGTAAAAAAAGAAACGGGGTTAGACTTTTAGTGTTATAATTTTATTATTATGCAAGACGGCTTTAATGTAACTCTAGAAAGATTTTCTGGTCCGTATTTTAAATTACTTGAACTTATTGAAGCAAGAAAACTTTCTATTAATGAATTTTCTCTAGCTCAAGTTACCGATGAATATATTTCCTATATTAAAGAGCTGCGAGAAAAAGGGGAGAAGGATATTGTTGATATTTCTCAATTTATTTCTGTTGCTTCTACTCTTATGCTAATCAAAGCTAAGTCCCTCTTTCCTACAATTTCTTATTCTGGAGAAGAAAAAGAAACTGTCTCTAATTTAGAAAAAAAATTAGAGCTTTATAAAATAGTGATTGAGGCAGGGAAAAATATTAATAAAATATTTGGAAAAAATAGTTTACACGGTGTATCAAAATTTCAGAATAACGAAACTGTTTTTGTTTGGGACAGAAGAGTTGATACTACCTTATTACATTCTATTGCCATAGCTTCGCTTTTAAAAATTCCTAAAAAAGAGAGACTTAAGCAGGTAGCTGTAAAACAGGTTTTAAAAATTGAAGATGTTATAGAAAAATTACTAGAAAGAGTTACTTCCAGTTTTAATGTTTCTTTTAAAGATTTTTCAAATTCTTTATCAGGGGAAGCGAAAAATTTAGAAGAAAAAAAATCAGCTTTTATTGTTTCTTTTTTAGCAATGCTCGAACTTATTAAAAATGGAGTTTTAGATGCAGAACAAGGGCAAGGATTTAATGAGATAAGTATAAGTAAAGTGTGATGTGTTATAATTTTAAAGAATTATGAATAATATTTTAATTAAAAGGATTTCAGCTATACTTTTTTTATATAATGAACCTATAACTCTAGAAAAAATTAAGAGTTTTTTAGATGATGAAAGCCTAACTAGTGAAAATATTTTAGAAGCGATTAATAGTTTAGAAAATATATTACCTCAAATGGGACTATTGCTTATAAAAAATGATGCTAAAAACGAAAATAAGACTGAATATTCTTTAGCTATTGATAATGCTTTAAATGATATAACTAGAAAAATACGCATCAATGAACTAGAGGGAGAATTAACACCTGCTTCATTACAAGTTTTAACTATTTGCGCTTATTTAGGTTCTTCTACAAAAAATGAAATTTCTTTTATTCGCGGAATCCAGTCTTCTCAAAGTATTCGCTCACTTTCGGTAAGAGGTCTTTTAAAAAGAGAAGGTGAAAAATATTCTCTTTCCACCGAAGCTTTACAAATGTTAGGGCTAAAAAATATTGAAGATTTACCAGAATATGAAAAAATAAAAACAGATTTTTCTGAAAGATTAAAGGAAGTTTTGGAAACAGAAAAAGAGGAAGGTTCTTCTGATTTAAAATAGTAAAAATATGAAGCAAAAAGGTGATTTAATTAAATATAAAAGCTTACGAAATCTTGGTATTATAACCATGATCGCTTCTATTTTTTTTATAGTTTCTTTGGAAACTGTACCGAGACTTTTAAGTAAAAGTCCTTTGGATATTAATAAATATTCAAATTTAATTAATAAATCAAAAAGGGAGATTTTTGATCAAAAAATCGTAGAAGTTAATGAGAGACATAAAGCTGAAAAAATTCAAAAAAAGAGTTTACCTGAAAACATTGTCGCTAAAAGCTATGTTGTCTATGATGTTAGAAATGACGAGATTTTATATTCAAAAAATCCAAATACTGTTTTACCTCTAGCTTCTCTTACAAAAGTAGTTACAGCTGCAACAGCCATCAATTTAAAAAATGCAGATACGAGAATTACTGTTAAAAGTGATTTAATGCGTGAAGATGAAAAATTAGATTATGGAATGGTTGAAGGTCAAATATGGAAACTTTCTGATCTTTTAAAATATGGTTTAGCTATATCTTCAAATTCTTCTATGGATATAATCGCATCAACTATAGAAAAAACTAACTATTCTTTTGTTTCTAAAATGAATGATTATGTTAAAAGTTTAGGTTTTAAAAATTTCCGTTTTAATTCTGCATCGGGTTTAGATTATGGAGAAGTTTTAGGAGGGGTGGGGACTGCAGAAGAATATGCAAAATTCTTTGCTAAAAGTTATGAATTTATTCCTGAAATAATGTCTTATACAACGAATTCGAGAGTTGATATTCGTTCAGACTATTTGAATCTTTTACAAATTCCAAATACTAATATATATGCCAGTCAATCGGTTGGGCTTTTAGCTTCTAAAACAGGTTTTACAGATTTAGCTGGTGGAAATTTAGCAATTATGTTTGATTATGATATTAATAGACCAATTGTCATAGTGGTTTTAGGATCTACTTTAGAAGATAGGTTTGAAGATGTAAATAAACTTTATAAAACCGTTGTTGATTCTAGAAAATAATTATAATTTGTCAAGATTTTATAGGCCTGGAATGGTGGTATAATGTTTTTACATTATTTAAATAAAAAACATATGCCAGGACCAATTAGTGGGCAAAATTTAGAACTTGCCCTTTCATCTCTTTCTATTTTTAAAATACTTTGGCCTAGTATTACGGCCTTTTTCTTCGGTATTTTTATTACGCCAATTTTATCAGATTTTCTTTATAGGAAAAAACTTTGGAAAAAGAAAAATGTTGCTACGACAATTGATGGAAATCAAGCTACGATCACAGCTTCTATCTTAAATGACGGCAAAAGAGAAACTCCTAGACTTGGCGGACTAATTATAATTTTTGCAACATTATTTTGTGTGATTCTCTATTCAGTTTTACCAAATTTTTTTCAATTTAATATTTTTGAAAAATTAAATTTTATTTCTAGAAATCAAACTTGGTTACCAATAATAATTTTTATTTTAGCAGCTCTAGTTGGATTGTTAGATGACTTGGCTTCGGTTGGAATGTTTAAACTAAAAAATAAAAAAGGTGAGCCTGGTATGCCCTTAAAAATGCGCCTAGTATTTGTAATTATCTTTGCTATTTTAGCTGGACTCTGGTTTTTTTTCAAATTAGACTTCGCCACACTTTCCATTCCATTTTTAGGAGAAGTATATTTTGGTAAATATATAATTTTATTGTTCATTCTTTTATTTTTGGGTATGTATGGGGCCTCAAATATTGATGGGTTAGATGGATTATCTGGAGGTCTTTTTGCTATCCTTTATTCTGCATATGGCATTATTGCTCTAATTAATAATCAAATAGATATAGCAACCCTTTCCTTTGTGGTTGTGGGTGGAATTTTAGCTTTCCTATGGTTCAATATACCTCCAGCTAGATTTTATCTCTCAGAAGTTGGATATATGCCTCTAGCAATCCTTTTAGGATTAATTGCTGTCATGACAGACGCTGTATTTTTGCTACCAATTATCGCTATGCCTTTTGTCTTGACAGAGATAACAACTATTATCCAACTTCTATCAAAAAAATTTAGAAAAAAGAAAGTTTTTCCAGTAACACCTATACATAACACTTTTGTGTACTTAGGTTGGAGTAAGGAAAAAGTAGTGATGAGATATTGGATATTTGGTATGATTTTCGCTTTACTCGGAGTCGCTTTATATATTATTTCTTAATTTATGGCAAAAGTTTTTGGAAATTTAAAAAGTAAATTAAGGATTGATAAAGTGTTTTTAATTTTGATTATTATTTTAGTAATAGTTGGTATTTTAACTTTCCTTTCAGCAGCTTTAGGAATATTACCAAATAATGAATTAAAATTCTTTTCTGTAATTAAAACACAAGTTTTTTATGTTTTTATTTTTGGTTTTTTGGCATTATTTATTGGTACAAAAATAGATTATAAATACTATAAAAAATATTCTATTATTTTATTTGTATTGGCTTTACTTTTTACTCTTACAGTTTTTATACCAGGTCTAGGTTTTTATTATAATGGAGCTCATCGCTGGATAGATATTTTTGGCCTTTCTTTTCAACCAAGCGAAATATTAAAATTTGCTAGTGTAGTTTTAATAGCCGCTTATTGTAGTAAATATTCAAAACAGTTTAAAAATATAAAAATTGGATTTCTTCCTTTTTTAATTTTTGTAATTTTAATTGGCACAGTTTTATTATTACAACCAGATTTTGGAACTTTTTTAGTTGTTCTTGTTCCGGCTTTTATTGTTTATTTTGTAGGAGGAGCAAAAATGGGAGACGTATTTATTCTAATTATTTCTGGAATACTGTTGTTTTTATTACTTATTCAAGCTCGACCATACATGAAAGAAAGAGTTTTAACTTTTATTGAGCCAAATAGAGAATCTTTAGGTGCGGGCTACCATCTAAATCAGTCTTTAATAGCTATTGGTTCAGGTGGAATGTTTGGTAGAGGTGTTGGGCAATCTATACAAAAATTTAATTATTTACCAGAACAAATTTCCGACTCAATTTTCGCTGTTTATGCTGAAGAGTTAGGATTCGTTGGTTCAGTTCTTTTCTTGGCCCTATTCTTTATTATAATCATGAGAGGGATATTTATTGCTAGAAGAGTTAATGACAGCTTTGGTAAATTGCTTATTATTGGAATAATATCTACTTTTTTCTTTCAAATGTCTTTAAATTTAGGTTCTGCAATAGGTCTTGCACCTTTAACTGGTGTTCCACTACCTCTAGTTTCCAAAGGTGGAACTTCACTTATTTTCTTAATGTTTGAGCTTGGGGTTTTGTTGAATATCTCACGCCAAAAAGTCAGTATTTAATTTCTCTAAAAAAAGAATTGTGATAGAATAGATTATATAAATAAAAATTATGAGAGTAGTCTTAACGGGGGCAGGGGGTGGACATTTTTACCCTCTAATAGCTGTAGCGGAAAGAATAAAAAAAGAGGCCGAGAATCAGAAGATTATCGACGCAGATATTTATTTTCTATCTGACAAAGAATATAATAAAAAATTATTAGAAGATAAGAAAATTAAATTTGTAAAAATTCCAGCAGGTAAATTAAGACTATATTTTTCTTTTAAAAACTTTTTTGATCCATTCAAATCATTCTTTGGTTTTTTTGTTGCCTTGTTTCAGCTCTTTAAAATTTATCCGGATGTAGTTTTTGCTAAAGGTGGTTATGCGAGTATGCCGGTAGTTTTTGCTGCAAAACTCTTATTTATACCAATTATTGTTCATGAAAGTGATTCAGCGCCAGGCAGAAGTAATTTATTAGCTGCAAAATTAGCTAAAAGAGTAGCTGTAAGTTATGCGAACGCTGTTAAATACTTTAATGTTAAAAAAACAGCTTTTACTGGACAACCTATTATGCAAGAGTATTTGCCAACAAAAATTCAAATAGAGAAAAAATTACTTGATACAAAAAATAATATTATTCATAGTGAAAATCAAAGAAAAAATATTTTAGTTATTGGTGGTTCGCAAGGAAGTGAGATTATAAATAATACAGTCCTGGAAGCTCTTCCAGAATTATTAGAAAAATATAATATTATTCATCAAGTAGGGGATAATAATTTAAAAGCTGTAGAAATTGCTAGCGAGGTATTATTAAAAAATAATCCGAATAGAGAAAATTATCACTTCTTTCCTTTTGGGGAACTTTCTAAATATTATGAATCAGCTGATTTGTGCATAACTAGAGCCGGTTCTACTTTATTTGAACTTTCTGCTTGGGGTATACCATCACTTATTATTCCTATTACTAATAGTAATAATAATCATCAAATGATTAATGCTTATATTTTTGAAAAAGCCGGATGTTCAGTTGTAATTGAAGAAATTAATTTAAAAAGAAATATCTTGGTAAACACTGTAGAAAATATTTTAGATAATAAAGAAAAATATACTACCCTACAATACAATAATATTGAAAACTTTAAATTTGGGGCAGCAGAATATATAGCTAAGGAAATTGTAAAAATAGGTATATCACACAATTATTAAAATATTTGTCAATACTAAAAACAGGGGATTTTATGCTATATTTTCCTTGTAATTAAAGCTTTTTATGTCAGAAAATAATAAAATTATTACTCGTTTTGCACCAAGCCCCACAGGATTTCTTCATATTGGAGGCGCCAGATCGGCTCTTTTTAACTATATTTTTACCAAACAAAAAGAGGGTAAAATCATTTTAAGAATAGAAGATACTGATTTAGAGAGAAATAAAGAAGAATTTACAGAAGGGATTTATAGAGCTTTTGAGTGGCTTGATTTAAAATTTGATGAAAATAAAAAGCAGTCAGATAATTTTCCTATTCATAGAAAATATTTAGAAAAATTAATTTCCGAAGGTCATGCTTATATTTCTAAAACTAAAGAAGAAGATTTGTTGGAAGCAAAAAAAGAAGGTAAAACTTTAAGAGGAGAAGTGATTCGTTTTAAAAATCCAAATAAAGTTATATCTTTTACTGATTTAATACGTGGTGAAGTTTCTGTTGATACGACAGATTTAGGAGATTTTGTTATAGCGAAAAGTTTAGATGAGCCAGTTTTTCATCTCTCAAATGTAGTAGATGATATTTTGATGGGCGTAACTCATATTATTCGCGGAGAAGAACATTTAGCTAATACTCCGAGACAAATTTTGATATGGGAAGCTGTTGGAGAAAGAGAAAGGGCTACTTATGCTCATATTCCACTTATTCTTTCAGAAACTAGAGAAAAATTATCTAAAAGAATTCATGGGGAAATTGTCTCGGTAGAATATTATAAAAATAGAGGTTATTTAAAAGATGCTTTTATAAACTTTTTAGCTTTTCTTGGTTGGAATCCTGGAGGAGAAAGAGAGATTTATTCTTTAGGGGAAATTATTAAAGAGTTTAATATAGAAAAAGTTCAAAAAGGAGGCGCTGTTTTTAATATTGAAAAATTAAATTGGTTTAACAAAGAATATATAAAACTTCAATCTGAAAGTGAGCAATTAGAATATATAAAAGAATTTTTACCTAATATTGAAAAATATTCAGATGAAATGCTTCAAAAATTGAGACCTGTTCTTGTTGATAGAATAAGTTATTATGCTGAATTAAAAGATATGGATGAGGTTGGAGAGCTAGACTATTATTTAAACACTCCAACATATTCTAATCCTAATGAAATAATTTGGAAAAAGTCTAATAAAGAAAATACCATTCTAAATTTAGAATTGATAGAAAATATATTAAGAAAAGAAAACAATGAGAGCAATTTAGATAATCTTTGGGAAGAAATTTATAAATTAGCTGAAGAAAAAGGTAAAGGAGATATTCTTTGGCCACTACGTTACGCTTTGTCTGGAAAAGATAAATCTCCAGATCCAAAGTCTCTACTTTATATACTTGATACAAAAGAAGCTTTATTAAGAGTAGAAAATGCTATAGAATCTCTTAGAAATCTCTAAATTGCAATATTTTTTTGAATATTGTAGTATAAAAACATGTTAATAAGAATAGCTTTAAATGACTTATTATTACTATTTTTTCTTCTGTTTTGTGCCGGGGTAATTTTAGGATTTTTCTTAACCGTTAAAAAGAATATATTCATCGCATGGAAATAGAAATTTATTTATTCAGATTTATACTTTATTGTCTTATAGCTTTTGCTTTAGGCTATCTTGCTATTTATAAAACATTAGCTAATGGAGAACATAAAGATGGCAAATTCGATTTCTTTTATATTTTTAAAAAAGCTAATCTTCCAAATATCTTTGAATCTTTTTGGAAAGGTTTAGTGACTGTAATAAAATTTGCCACAGGTATAGAACTTGAAGTTTTTAAGAAAAAATAAAACAATAAAATATATATTTTGTAAATATTGGAGCTATTTTATCTCTTGCTATAATTTTAAACAGGGGAGATAGAAAAATCCCACATTTCTGTCTCTCCTGTCGATTCAATATTTTGAATCACACAATATAATAATAGTCTGGGTGACTAGCAAAACATACGGTGCTCAACCGTATGTTTTGTTTTGTAATTTTATAATATGTAAAGTAATTAAAAGTATAGTTAAATGTTTAAAGAGGGTTAAATATATACAGTGTCGCACAATCGTTCTTTTACGACACTATATATAATAATAAAGCTTTAAATATAGTGCTTATTATAAATAACTTAAAGTCAGTCTAACTATCATCTTAATGCTTATCTCATCTATACAACATTCTCTAATATTCTTATTAATCCTGTCTTTAAAATACTCTTCTTTAGATTTGAATTCTGATTTAATTCTTTTTCTATTTCTAGTAAACTATATAAATTATTAGAAGAAATCACTTTAGGATGTTTCTCAGCTAAAGCTTTGGTTTTCTTAAGAAGCTTTTCCCCTGCTTGACCCATAAAAATTTCCTTTGCTTCATCTACAGACAAATATCTCATAAATAATGAGAGTTCAAACATTTTGACAATTTCAACATAAACTCTATCAACTATCTGACTAGTTTCTAGTTTTAAATTATTTAAAGAAGTTAAAAGTTTATAAACATTCTTTTCAGCAACAGCTTCTAAAATATTAAAGATCTCATCATCTTCCACAGTACCAAACAATTCTTTGACATCTTCGATAGAAATTTCTTTCTTGTTTAAAGTGTTCAAAATCTTTTCTAGAACACTTAAGGTGTCTCTAAATGATCCACGACCTTCCTCAGCTATCTTTTTCTTGGCTTCAGAATCAATTTCTATTTCTTCTTTCTTTGTCACTGAAGTGATTAATTTTTCTAAATTCTTAATACTTGGTGACACAAAATCTATTTCCTGACATCTAGAAATAATTGTATCCGGGATTTTATATTTATCCGTAGTTGCTAAAATAAAAATTACATGACTTGGAGGCTCTTCTAAAGTTTTTAAAAGCGCGTTAAAAGCAGATTTAGAGAGCATATGAGCCTCGTCTAAAATATATACTTTATATCTAGAGCCAAAAGTTGAAGCTTGGGTAGCGTCGATAATAAGTCGAATATCTTCTACTTTATTATTACTAGCTGCGTCTAATTCAAAAATATCGTCTTGTGAGCAACCTATATTTTTAGCAAATATTCTAGCCACAGTAGTTTTTCCAGTTCCACGATCTCCAGCAAAGATATAAGCGTGATAGATTTTATCTTGTTCAATAGCTGTTTCAAGTACCTGAATGGCTAAATCTTGACCTAGAACCTCTTTAAATTCCTGAGGACGATATTTTCTATATAAAGCTAAATGACGGACATCTTCGTCCTTTTGGGTAGTTTTTTCATCTTTCATAGCTAAATTTTACTATATTTTCTTCCCCTTTCCAAAACTTGACATATATATTTTAATATGATATATTAAGTATAGTTAATAGATTATGCACCTTTTAAAAATAAAAAAAATGGAAAATCTTATTATTTATCCAATTACCGGAACAAGTTTGCTAATATTAAACCTTTCTCTCATGCTTTTCTTTCCAGAAATTCCCAAGTTTGTGTTTTCAATACTTTTGATCGTTGGAGTTTTATTCTTACACCTTGATACGGTGGTTGAAAATAAAACTCTGAAAAGAGAAATTAAAGAGTTGAGAGAAAAATATGAATCTGAAGAGACCATTTAAAGGTCTCTTTTTTGTTTTATAACTTGACAAATTAATTATGATATGCTATATTATATATAGTTGATTTGAGAAAATATAAACAATTAAAAATATACAAAATGAAAATTACAGGTTTGGTTTTATTGATAATAACTATTTTAATTGCCTTTTTTGTACCCCAAGATTCAAATATTCTACTTATGCCATTTCTATCCGTCGGGTATTTATTAGTAGCTCTTGCTCTATTAAACGAGAATGAGAAACTAAAAAAACAAAATAAAGAATTGAAAGAGTTGAAAGAAAAAGATGAATCTAAAGAGATCGTTTAAAGGTCTCTTTTTTTATTTTAATTTATTTTTGATAAATGCGTCTGCTATATTTTTTACTTCTTTATAATCTTTTGCAACCATAAGGTCATTTCTTAGATCTTTCGCTCCATCAAAGCCGTTCACATATGCTTTATAATGTTTTTTCATTATATTAAAACTTTTTATTTTGGTGAGCTTCTTTTCAAAAAGTTTTGTATGCTCTTGTAGCACTTTTAATCTGAACAAAATATTTTCTCTCCCCTTTTTAGTTTCAATATTTTGATCTAATCTTTTTAAATATTCTTTTTCATTAAATAGCCATGGGGTACCAAAGACTCCCCTACCAATCATTATTCCATCACAATTCGATAATTTTATTTTCTCTTTTGCTTCTTTAATATTTTTCACATCTCCATTTAAGAAAATTAAAGGAGTTTTTAATTTATTTTCTTTACAATATTTTTTAATAAAATTAACTACTTCTTTAGCGATTTCCCAATGTGCTTCCACTAAACTTAATTCTTTTCTGATTCGCAAATGCACAGAAAAAATATCAGGCTCTGAATCTAAAATATTTGGAAACCATTTTTCATATTCTATTTTGTTATAGCCTAGTCTAGTTTTAACTGAAAAACTAAAGTATTCTTTTTGATCATTTTTTTTATTTATTTCGTCAACTAATTTTCTGGAAGCTTTCACAATCTCTCTGGAAAGTTCTGGGTATTTCATCATGGCCGACCCGGAAAGTTGTTTTTCAATACTTCTATCTGGACAACCCATATTTAAATCTATTCCATTAAAACCTAATTTGTGTACTAGTTTTATAGCCTTTAAAATATTTTCTTTTTTTGAACTAAAAATCTGAGCTAATATTGGATATTCTTTTTTCTTGTTAAAAACTAAATCTTTTAATAAATTCTTCTTGCCAAGACTATTTAAACCATCAGCAGAGACAAATTCTGTCCAAAAAATATCTGGACCATGTGGCCGTGAATATTTAACAATTATTTCTCGAAAAACTTGATCTGTGACATCGGCCATTGGCGCTAAAACTACAATTGGCTTTTTCTTTTTAATTTTTAGCTCTAAATCTTTTAAAAAGTTCTTTTGTTTAGACATAATTAGTTAACTGGAAGTGTTGTGGGTAATGTTGTGGTAGCTATTATATCTATTGGAATATGTGAAGAAGTGGTTGAGTTTTCCATAATTATAGTTGAAGTCGAAACGTCTCTTAAGCCTTCTTCAGGGATTTTTGTTTCAGAATCAAAGAATTTATAAAAAACTTTATTTGAAAATCTTAAATCAATATATTCTAAACGCTTTATTTTCTTTTCTAATTCTGTCTTTAAAGGTTCTGCATCTATGGCAGAAACAAAAGTTATCCAAACATATTCTGGATCATTTTTGGTATTAACGTGTAAATATCCTAAAGAGTCTTTGGTTTCTTGGAGAAAGATTTTCATGTCACCGTTAGCAGAAATTTCACTTGAAGAAGCAAAATTTAAATTCTTACTTGGCAAACGAGTTCTAAAAATTTTAACGAAATCATTTTCTTTTTCTTTTGAGTTATCGTTATTAAGAAATTCATTTTCATCAATAGATCTGGTTTTTACTTTTTTTTCTTCTTTTTTCATAAAGAAACTTTTTAAGTTAATAATACGCATGTTTGTTTCTGTCCAAATTGTATTTACATTGATTATCTTTTTATAATTTAAATAAAAGACACCTCCCAAGATCAGTAAGAGTATTACTAACCAAAGTAGAAATTTAAATTTCTTTTTTAATTTTCTTTTCTTTCTTTTTGCCATTTTTCTAATTATTTCCAATTATTTTTTTACCTTGCATATAAGGAATTAAAACTTCTGGTATATTTATTGTCCCATCTTGATTTTGATAATTTTCAACTAAAGAGACTAAAATTCTCGGAGTGGGAATAGCCGTACAATTTAAAGAGTGCACAAAACGTACTTTTCCTTCTTCGTCGCGATATTTTACGTTTGAACGCCTTGCTTGAAAATCATGAAAATAAGAAGCACTGGAAATCTCTCTATATTTTTCTTCTTTTGGAACCCAAAGTTCAATATCATATTTTTTAACTTGTCCTTGTCCTAAATCTCCACCACAATTTATCACCGTATGATATGGAATTTTTAAAGACTCTATAAATTCTTCAGTGTTTCTATTTAATTCTTCGTGATACTTTACAGACTCTTCATGATTGGCTTCACAAAGTATAAATTGTTCAAATTTATAAAATTCATGAACCCTAATTAAACCTTTGACATCTTTAGAATAACTTCCAGCTTCTCTGCGAAAACAAGGAGAAAATCCTAAATATTTGATTGGAAGATTTTTTATATCTAAAATTTCGTCCCGATGAAATCCCATAAGTGGAACTTCTGCTGTACCGGCTAGCGCGTCATCATCTTGAGTTACATAATAATCATCTGCGTCACCAGGCAAATGTCCTGTACCATAAAGATTTTCCTTTCTGACAATCACTGGTGGAATTATGGGATTGTAGCCTCTTTTACTAAAAAATTCTAAAGCGTAATTCCAAATTGCAAAAGAAAGTTTTACTCCTTCACCAGTTAAAAAGTATCCTCTAAATCCATGAACTTTTGAACCTCTTTCAAAATCTACCATTTTTAAATTTTCCATTATTTCAATATGATCTTTTGGTTCAAAATCAAATTTTGTTTTTTCTCCCCAAACTTTTACTTCTTGATTATCAGCATCAGAATTTCCGTCTGGTACAGTCATATCTGGCACATTTGGAACTTTAAGCATTAATTCTTTCCATTTTTCATTAATCTCAGTCAAATCTGGTTCGAGTTTTTTCATCTCTTCTTTAACCAAACTCATTTCTTGAATCTTTTTTTCTTTTTCTTCACCAGAAAGATTTGGAATCTCTGCTGAAACTTGATTTTGTTTAGCTCTAAATTCTTCAATTTTTTGTGAGAGTTCAACTCTTTTTTTATCTAATTCGATAAGTTCCTCAACATTAAAATTCGAGTTTTTTTTCTTCGCAGCCATTTTAATAAGTTCTGGATTTTCTCTTATAAATTTTATATCTAACATATTTTTTAATGAGTTTTAAAAAGATTATTATCTCTAAATAATATCATAAAATCTTAAATCTTACATTTTTAAAAACTTGACTAAAATTGATTTTTATTTTAAAAAACTTTCTATAAAATCTTTCTCCGCTTCTTTTTCAGAAAATCCGTGAAGTCCCGCATACCAAATATCAGATTTTTTTATTTTAGAAATACTCATAGCGTGAGAGACTTTTACCTCGTGACTATTTATGTCTAGATTTGGAATAGCATCTATTTCCCCTGCTTTACCGTCTTCATCTACTACAAAAAGGAATTTTACTTTTTCCTCCCCATCTATACCTTTTACATTTTCTGCCACATATATATTTGAACGAGAAATAATTTTTCCTTCCACTTCAGCGATACCGCGAATATTTATACTAGATTTTGTATTATCAGCATTATGATTAACGTCACAAGAAACATCTACTAGACTTTTCTCAGCTTTATATCTTCCAATAAATTCTACACTTGCACCAGAAACATTTAAATTGATAATTGTATGCGATAAGAAATCATTTTCAAAATTCTTTTCTTCAAACTTAAAATGTTTTGCTTCATCAATATTTATAATTTTAGTATTCTTTTTAATTTCTTCTTTACTAAAATCAGTATTTATTTTTAATCCATAGGAGACGAGTTTCTTTTGCATATATTTACATTCCTTCTATTTCTAAATCAATTAATTTATTTAACTCTATCGCATATTCTAGAGGTAGCTTTTTTATAACTTCATTTGCAAAACCTCCAATAATTAATCTTTGAGCTCCATATTCATCAAAACCATGCAAATTAGCATAAAATATTTCTTTGTCAGAAAGTTGACCAACTTTTGCTTCATGGGAAATTTCCACATCTTGATTTGAAACTTTATTTACTGGAATAGCTAAAGCTTTAGATTCTTTATCTAAAATCAAAGTGTCACAATTTACTACTATCTTAGAATTTTTTGCACCTTTTGCTACTTCTACAAATCCGCGATAATTAGATATGCCTCCATTTTTTGCAATAGACTTTGATTTAATAACCGAATAAGTATTTGGAGCAATATGCACCACTTTACTTCCCACATCTTGATTCTGACCTTTTCCAGCCATAGCAATACCCAGACTTTCACTTCTAGCATATTCTCCAAGAAGAATAGAAGATGGATAAAGCATGGTGGTAGAGCTTCCAGTATTTCCATTTAACCATTCTATTTCTCCTCTTTCAAAAACTAAAGCTTTTTTTGTATTTAAATTAAAAACATTTTTACTCCAATTTTCAATACTAGAATATTTTACTTTTGCATTTTTATGGACAAAAATTTCTACGCCTCCAGCATGAAGTGCGGAGAAAGAATATTTTGGCGCAGAGCATCCTTCAATGTATTCTACATAAGCTCCTTCGTCAGCTATGATGAGTGTATGCTCAAATTGTCCACCTTTTTCTTTATTCATTCTGAAATATGATTGTAGAGGCATTTTCACTTTGACATCTTTGGGGACATAAATAAAAGTTCCTCCACTCCAACAAGCCGCGTGAAGCATAGCAAATTTATGTTCATCAACTTTTATACAATCTGTCATAAAATATTTTTTGACTAGATCTGGATAAAGTTTTAAAGCTGTATCCATGTTTTCAAAAACAACACCTTGTTTCTTCAAAGACTCTTTTATGGAATGATAAACTACTCCGGAATCATATTGCGCCCCAACTCCGCCTAAATATTCTTTTTCAGCTTTTGGAATGCCGAGTTTTTCAAAAGTCTCTGCAATTTCTTTTGGAACCTCACTCCAACTATTTTGTTCTTTTAAATCTGAAGGAATATAGTAGACGATTTCGTTTAGATTTAATTTAGATAAATCTGGTCCCCAATTTGGTAAAGGAGTCTTTTTATACGCTCTAAAAGCCTCTAAACGCTTCTCTAGCATCCATTTTGGTTCTTCCTTGTCTTTTGATATATCGCGCACAAAATCTTCCGTTAAACCAAAAGTGTAGTCTTTTTCTTCTTCTTCAGAATTTGTGGTTTTTTTAGTTTTAAATAGATTAAAAATCATTTGTATAAAATAACACATTTTTGCTCTTATTGACAATACTTTGATTAGTGATAAACTTATACAGATTCAAAAATGTTCTTTATAATTAAAATTTAAAAATATGAGAAAGTTAGATTCAAGTATGAAATTCATACTATTTACCTTAATGCCGTTTGCGGCTTTTTTTATTACGTTAATTTTGTGGGCTGATTTCTTTGATTTTTTCTCAATACGCCCAACACAGGATCTTTTCTTAAATTTCTCTATCTCATTTTTCTTTTTTTATTTTTTACTTACCGCAATTATATTTATTTGTCTTTCGATATTAAAAATAAAAAAACTTTTACTTAAACACCCAAAATTTTAATCCTGGGTGTTTATTTTTATTATGTTAAAATGAGTTTAATTTATGACTCAAAAAGAAGCTTTGGATATTTTAAAAATGGGACATTCTGTCTTTTTGACTGGTGCTGCTGGTACTGGTAAAACTTATATTTTGAATAAATATATTGAATATTTAAAATCTCATTCTATAACTCCAGCTATCACAGCTTCTACAGGTATAGCTGCAACTCATATTGCTGGACAAACTATTCACTCTTGGAGCGGAATTGGAGTTTATGAAAAACTTGATTCTTGGACGCTAGACAAGCTAGAGCAAAATGAAAAACTTTTTAAAAGATATGAAAATGTAAAAGTATTAATTATTGATGAGATTTCTATGCTCCACGCTTCAAGACTTGATATGGTAAATACTTTATTTAAAAAGCTGAAATATTCTGACAAACCTTTTGCTGGGATACAAATTATTTTTTGTGGAGATTTTTTTCAACTTCCCCCTGTTGTAAAGAGATATGGCAAAGTAGAAGATTTTCCAGATGAAAGTCATGAATTTGCTTTCAACTCTAAAGCTTGGCAAGAATTAAACCCTGTCATTTGTTATTTAAAAGAAAATTATCGTCAGCAAGAAGACGCGACTTTAAACAAGATTTTAAACGATATTCGTTTTGAAAGAGAAACTGAAAAAATTTTAGTTAAATTAAATAATCAAATAACTGAGAAAACTGAAACTGAAATCTTAAAACTTTATACTCACAATATCGATGTAGATACTATTAATTATGAAAAATATTGTGCCCTCGAAACAAATCTTCCAGAATTTTCTTACGAGACCATCTCTGATGGCAAGAAAAATTTTGTAGAAATTTTAAAACAAAATTGTTTAGCTCCAGAAATTTTAAATCTTAAAAAAGGAACCAAAGTAATCTTTGTTAAAAATGATAAAAATCGAGAATATCAAAATGGAACTCTGGGGGAAATTATAGATTTTGATGTTTCTAATATGCCTATCGTAAAAACATTTGATGGTAGGAAAATCTCTGTTTCTAGAGAAAGTTGGCAATATGCAAACGACGATGGGAAAATCTTAGCAGAAATTTCACAGCTTCCACTTCGCTATGCTTGGGCTATCACAGTTCATAAATCTCAAGGTATGACGCTCGACGCTGCAGAAATAGATCTCTCTAAAGCTTTTGGAAGCGGAATGGGATATGTAGCCTTATCTCGAGTAAGAAAAATTGAAAATATTTCTCTTTTAGGTATTCACGAAAGAGCTTTAAAAATTAATAAAGAGGTAATCAGGCAAGATAAAATCTTTAGAGCAAAATCTGAAAGAGCAAGTCAAGCCTTAGATAAATACTATATAGATAAAGAGATGAAAATAAAACTCAAAAGAAAACAGGAAGAATTTCTTTTAGCTTGTGATGGAACTTTAGAAACTATAGAAATAAAAGAAGAAGTATTTGAAAAGAAGGAAAAAGTTAAAACAACTATGATTACTTTGAATTTTATAAAAGAAAAAATACTTCCAGAAAAAATTGCTAAAGAAAGAAAATTAACTCTAGGGACAATAGTTTCTCACATAGAAGAACTTTTTGAAGGAAAAGAAATAAATGAAAAAGATATTAAATATATCCTTAAAGATTTAGAAAAAAAATACAATAAAGAGGAAGTTAAAATTATTAATAAGATTTTGAAACAAGATACAGGGTTAACTATAAAACATAGAACTTTAAATAATAAAAACGGTATTAATATAGACTTTCAAACTTTAAGACTTTTTAGACTTTT
Organism: Candidatus Elulimicrobiales bacterium; assembly: GCA_034927475.1. Classification (GTDB taxonomy): domain Bacteria; phylum Patescibacteriota; class Minisyncoccia; order Phycocordibacterales; family UBA5272; genus UBA5272. Next base: position 121,605 of record JAYFPW010000002.1, on the reverse strand, counting down.
TATTTAGAGTAAATTTGACAAAATAATATATAGTTGATATATTAAAGTTAGATGAACTTTAACCTTTAAAACTTTTTCATTATGGACGCAAAAATTATTGGTGATATCATGGGCATTGCCTTTGTGATCTTTATCGTAACGTTCAATGTTTTATTTTTTCTTTACGGTAAAACAAATGATGAAAGTAATCAGGAAACTAATCCTGACCATGCCGAACAAAATCCGTAAGCTCACAGAGTTTACGGATTTTTTTATTTCTCTAAAATATATCCGTCTTTATCATAAATATCTTTACCAACATATTCTGCTTCACCAGAAATAATCTTTTCATAATCTTTACAATGCATACATCCTTCCTCTCCCCTTTTACAAATAAAAACTTCTCGCCAATCTTTCTTTAAAGCTTCATTTTTTAAATCTTTAATTTCTTTTCCGGCTTTCACTATTTTATTTTTTGTGTCCTCAATCTCTTCTCTGTCTATTTCTTTTTCTTTCTCTTCACTATCTTTTAATAAATACCAATAACTTGCTTTAGAAACTTTTCTTTTTTGTAAATTTTCTAAAAGTAAAACATAAATTGGAAGCTGAGTACTATCTTCTTTTTCTTCATTTTTTCCAGTTTTAAAATCTATGACATGTAAAGTATCATTGTCCAAATATTCTACCCAGTCTGGCACCCCACAAAGTAAAACTTCCTCTTCATCATCTATAAAATAATTTGGCAAAATATCGCCTTTATAATAGCTTTCTCTTTTAATTATTTTATTTAATAAAAAATTTGGATTTTCTTCTATATTTTTTATCATTTCTAACCCTCTTTCAAAAAACTCTTTTTCTTCTTCAGAACTTGAGAAGCCTCCTTTTTTACCTTGAAAATTTTTATCCCAAATCTCTTTATATTTTTCTTCTAAAGAATCTAATTTATCCTTTCTTTTATCAGCTGGATACTCAAGTAGGGTCTCTAAAGATAAATGGACAGCAGAACCTAAAGAAGTATATGGAGAAAGAAGAGAAATTTTATTTCTTGATTTTGAATCTTTATAAACATTTTTTAAATAATAAGCTTTTGGACAATTCAAAAAGTCATTGAAAGAAGAATGTGAGAGCCAAATTGCTTTGTATTTATCTGCCATATTTTTTGTGTTTGAAAATTGTTTTTGAAAATTTTTTGCGAAGCAGGGTTCAATTTGAAAAAATAATTTTCAAGAATTTGTATTTATATCTTACCACTTAATAAATCTTCTTCAAATTGTAAGATATCTTTTAAAGAAACTTCTTTTTCATCTATTCCGTCGTCTTTTAGCTTATAAAAAGAAGTATCTGGAAAATCTAAATTCATTATTTTTTCATAAATAATATTGGCTAAAGTTTCTACTCTATTCACTAGCTCTTCAAATTTTTCTCCGCCCTCCATCTCTAAAGAATTTATTTTATTTTTTGTATCAGCTTCTATAAATTCTATAATTCCTTTTTCAAAATTAAACTTTTCGTAACTTCTAGAGTTTCGCAAAAGTAAAGCGTAAAAAGCTAATTGATATTCAAAGAAGTGAACTTTTATTTTGTCATAATTACTTTTAGCTTCATTCCAATCTTTAAAACTTTTTCCAGTTTTAAAATCTGTCACCGAAGCCAAATCTCCATTTAAAACAAGTTTGTCTATTTTTCCAGTCGCTGGGACATTTTTAATATACACTCCCTCATTTGCAAAGTTAACTTCTACTTCTATTTGCCCTAACTCTTTTTTACTTTCAAGATTTTCTATAAAGATTTCTAAATTTTTAACACCAGAATTAAAATATTTTTCATATTGAATTTTATCCAAAGCTCCCCTATTCAAAGCATTTCTAAAAAAGTTTATAACTCTATCAAAATCCGGATTTTTATCATATTTCTTTTTATAAAGATAGTAATTTTGAAGTGCTTCATGCATAGCCGAACCATATATGCTGGACGGGCTCATAGCTTGAGGAAAACGAAGAAGATTTTGTTCTAAAAACTTTTCTGGACCAACTTTTCCAATATTTAAGAAGTTAATTAAGTGAGTGACAGGCATTTTGTAATCTTCTAAAACTCTCTTTAAAAGTGCTTTTTCGTCTTCCAGAAGAGGCTTTTTCTCTGTTGGATATAAAGTCTTGATAAGATTTTCTGTCATTTCATTTTTTGCTTTTTCTTCTTTTTCTACCAAAAGCATAGAAAACTTTTCTTTATTATTGGTAATATATAAAGTGTGTTTAGCTCTAGTCATAGCTACATAATAAAGACGAACCCTATCGGCAATATCGTCACTAGACGGAAGAAGTGGAAGATTTATTGGCAAACCAATTTTATTTGTTTTCCTTCTTCCATTCCATTCATCTTCATCACTATTTAAAATAAAAATATATTCATATTCTAATCCTTTACTTTTGTGAGCTGTTTGCAAAACTACAGCTTTGTCACTGGTCGCAAATGGAGAAATTGTAGAAAGAGTTAAATTTTCATTATTTTCATAAATAGCTACAAAATCTTTTAAATCTTTAGCAAATAAAATTTCTCCTCCTTTATATTCACGAAGTGAGCCAATAAATGTGCGAAGTGCAAAAAGGAAATCAAGATATTCTGGTTTATTGTGATCAAAGTTTTCTTTTCCAAAATAATATTCTCTAAATGGAGAAATAAAATCTATTTCCTTTTTATCTTTTTCATCACTATCATCATAGTCGCTATTTATTTCCCATTCCCTAGTTCCGATAATTTTATCTATTAAATGAAGTAATGGTAAAGATTTTGCTTCCGAAACTAAACCGATCAAAAACTTAGCAATTTCTTTTACTTTTTCATTTTTACTTTCCAGCATGACTTTAAGCCATGATGGTTTAATATAAATTCTTTCTCCAAGTTCACCAAGAGTAATTTCTCCAGCTCTCACCACTTCTCCTATTTTCCAAATTTCAACTCTATCTAAATTCCAAAATTTATAAGACAAAATTTCTGGAAGTAAATCTTCTCTGATATTTTCAAGTCCACTTTCGGCAAATTCTACTAAAGTAACTATTTCCCGAATTATTTCTTTATCAAAAACATTTTCTTCTTTTTCGTAGCTATAAGGGATTTTGTATTCATTAAAAATATTGGCTAAATTTTTAAGATTGGCGTGAGTGCGAGAGATGACACTAATTTCTTTTGGGTCAATTCCTTTTTTGATTAAAGAATCAATTTCTGTGGCGACAAAATTAAATTCGCTATGAATATTATCAAAATTCTTTTCAATTATTTCCCCTTTATGCTCTTTAATTAATTTTTCATTTTCGGCTTTTATTTCTTTATTAATTTCTGGGAATCTAGTTTCTAGCCTGTCTCCAATTTTAGTAATCAGTTTTCTCGCTTCATCTAAAATATTTTGAGTAGAACGATAATTTTTATCTAAAGTAATAAGCTCCACCTCTCTATAGCTTTTGATAAATTTAGTAATATTATCCAGCTCTGCTCCTTGAAATTTAAAAATAGCTTGATCGTCATCTCCAACTGCCAATACATTTGGTCTACCTTCATTGATTGGACTTTTGGTCAAATTTAAAACTAGATTAAATTGTGAATCTGAAGTATCTTGAAATTCATCAATCATAATATATTGGAATCTTTCTTCTAGTTCATTTCTTAAAGCTTCATTTTTATCAAGTTCACGCCCGACTTTAAAAATCATATCGTCAAAGTCATAGAGTCCGGCTTCATACATTTTTTGATTGTATTTTTCATAAACATCTTCTAAAGCCATCCATTTTTTGATTTTTTCATCTCTAGAATCTTTTACAATAAATTTTCCGTCTTCATCTTTTACAAAATAATCATCTTTCCATTTAGTTAAATTGCTACCTTTACCAAGTTCTTCGGCTTGTTTTAGCTCTAAGGATAAAATATTAGCTAAAAACTTAGCTGAATTGTTATCATTTTGCCCTAAGATATTTAATTCATTATAAATTTGAAAATAAACTTGCTTGAGCAAATCAAATTTTCTTTTTCCAACAATTTCTAAAAATAGTTCACCAACTTTTTCATTTATTTCTTTATATTCGCTTTCATTTCTTTTTATTTTCTCTTTAAATTCTTCTCCGGAAAGATTTCCTTTTTTGAGAGCTGAAATACAAGCTATGATGTCATAAAGATAGGTATAGCCCATTTCAGAATGTTTGCTGGTCAAAAGATTTTCTCTTGGCAATGCTTCCAAAATCTTTTCAATAATATTTATTTTTTCAACTTCAGTTGCTGGTTTAAATGTAGCTCCATCAAAAAAGAATTCGGCATATTTATTCATCACATCACTCGCAAAAGCGTGGAAAGTGTAAATCGCAATTCTATATCCCGCTTCACCAATAAGAGAGACTATTCTCTCTCGCATATTCTTTGCTCCACTTTCGGTAAATGTGAGAAGTAAAATATTTCCAGGAGTCGCCTGAGTCTCTTTCAAAATATTTGCTGCTCGAAGTGAAAGAAGCTCTGTCTTTCCACTTCCTGGCCCCGCCACGACTAAAACTGGTCCATCTATGGTATCTACAGCTTCTTTTTGCTTTGCGTTTAGGTTTTTATAACGAGTTTCAAAAGTTGAGTTTAAGAGATTATTTTGAGTTTTCATGGGTTGATTATAGCATTTTTAATTATCCACCTTATTCACAGGATATATTGTCTGTAATAGATCAATAAAAATTGATATAATTTAGTAGTTCGGTAATGGCTAAATAGAGTAAAAAAGTAACTTGTATAGGATTAAAAAATGAGAGAATAAATAAGACAAAAGGTAAGAAAGGCAAATCTAAGATGACGATATCAACTACCCATGACTCGTAAGGTTTTTTAAAAATCTTATTCTGAACAATTACTAAAATAGTATTAATAGAAAATTATGACAAAAGAAAACAAAATTCGTACACATAAAAATATTGCGAGTGAAGCATCAACATTACTAAGAAACAAAACTACCTCTAAGAATACTAAGAGTGTGGCTGGTTCTGCTTTATCTAATAGAAGAAAAAAATAAACTAAATATGGCAAGATATCAAATAAAAAAAGACACATTAAATAATTTTTATTGGATCTTAAAATCTGATAAAAACGGAAAAACAGTCTGTAAGAGTAGTGAATCTTATGAGACAAAAGAAGGGGTAAAAAAATCTATTATATGGAATAAAAATAACGCTTCTACAGACATAATAGATGATTTAACATAAAAATAAAAACAAGAATTTATTATAAAAACCTCCTATTATATGATAGGAGGTTTTTAATTTATTTCTCAAAAATTCTTGCGACCAATTGAGTTCGTGCATAAAATGCTCTAGTTTTTGATCCGTGTCCTTTTCCTTTGGTTCGTGCTTGAATCCATTTTCCATCCTTTCCTGTTAAAGCATCAAAACCCTCATTAATTAATTTTTTTCTTATAAAATCATAATCAGCTTTTATTTCTTCTATAAGTTTCAACTCATCTTGAAAATCGAAAGAAGTAACATCTAATAATACTCCAGATTTAGCGTGTATTTCTTTCCACTCTATAGCACAAAAGACTAATGATTTTAATTTTTCCCATAAACCACTTTTATAAAAGGTTTCTTTTTTAACTTTTTGAGGATTCAACATAGTTATAGCCATAGTCTCTTTCGGTTTATAGCCATTTTCTCTTTTAACAAAGGAAACTGATTTCAACTCAAAACCTATTCCGTTTGGAGCACAAATATTGTTATTACAGAGACCTGCACATCTTTCTAAAACTAACCCCTTCCATCCTTTATTCTGTTTACCGTCTTTAAAAGTGGTTATTCCAAAACTCTCAGCTAACAAAAATAAATCTTGCCCCACATATTTTTTAAGGTTATTTACAGCCTTTATTCTTGTTATCATATTTTTATTTTATTAGATCTTTATATCTCTTAATACTAACATCCAAGAATTTTTTTTCAAGATCAAAACCTATAAATTTTCTCTTGCCAATCATTTTAGAAGCAATTCCTGTCGTAGAACTTCCGGAAAAAGGATCTATTATCAAATCTCCGTCTTTAGTACTAGCCAAAATACATCTTCTTAATAATTCTAAAGGTTTTTGTGTAGGATGTTTTCCATGAACTTTTTCATAAGTCTTGGGCGGATAAATAGACCAAACAGATCTCATTTGCAAGTTTGGTTTTTTAATAAAATCCTCTTTCCAATCTCCTTCTTTCATTAATTTATAATCGAAATAATGCTTACCTTTTTTGTCTTTCCTTGCCCAAATTAAAGTTTCGTGTGAGGCTGTAAAAAATCTACAAGATAAATTTGGAGAAGCATTTGGTTTGAACCAAGAAATATCATTCAAAATATGATATCCAATTTGTTGCATAGCAGACCCACACTGATAAATGGAATGATATGTCCCAGAAACCCAAATAGTTCCATTTGGTTTTAAAACTCTATAACAAGCTTGTAACCAGTTTAAATGAAATTCATAATCAGTTTCAAAACCTTTACTTTTATCCCAATCCCCCTTATTTACTGAAACTCTTTTACCAGCATGTAACGAGAATCCACCGTTAGATAAATTATAGGGAGGATCAGCAAAAATCATATCTATACTATTTTCAGGTAATTCATTTAAATAATTAATACTATCCCCTAAATACAAGACAAAATCACTGGATGAAAAATATGGTTCAGATTTTATATTCTTTAAGATTTTACTCATAAATGATTATAGAATTATATCATAAAGAGATCTTAAAAAAACACCTCATTTTGAGATGTTTTTTATTTAAAACCAAATTAAATTTCTTTTTTACATTTACACTTTCCTATACACCCACACTTTTTTGGTTTCTTTTTTTCTTTTCTTTCTCTAAAATCACCTTTTGCCATAAATTTATTTTATAAAGAATATTATATCATAAAAAAACATCTCACTGACAAGCCTTGGCTAAAGTGTAGCCAGCTTTTTCGGCAGCGGCTTCTGAGTCAAAAAAGATTTTATTGGCTTCTTTAATGGTAGATTTACAATTGTAAAAATAATATTTAGTGCCTCTACGACTAGCATAGATATAGCGAATAGAATTAGCTTTTTTGAGGGTCTCAGCTGAGATATTGGAAGCTTGATAATCAAAAGCTTTAGCGGAAAAAAGATTGGGATAGGTCAGTATCTTATAGCTTAAATAACTAATGCATAAAATAAGGGTCAGAATAATGGATAAAAATGGCTTTCCTTTTAACTCAATATTGATTTTTTCCCAAGTTTTTGATATACTTTCACCCATAATATTAATTAATTATATACTAAATCTATGGCACAACGTAAGGCCGCTGGAACAGCGAAAAACCTGAGAGACAGTAATCCAAAGTATTTAGGCCTTAAAAAAGGTTCTGGAGAAGCTGTTATTCCTGGAAATATCCTCGTAAGACAAAGAGGAACAAAAATTCTTGCTGGAAAGAATGTTGGTATGGGAAGAGATCATACTCTTTTTGCATTAAAAGAAGGAAAAGTTACCTTTACTGAAAAAAGACAAACTAAATTTGACAATACAACTAAAAAGAAAAAAGTGGTAAATGTTTTATAAAAATAAGCCCCGCAATTGCGAGGCTTATTTTCTTTCTTAATCTTAAAAGTATTCTAATTTTTTATATTCTTTTAAAGAAATAAAAAACATAAAAAACCAAAAAACTATCATTGCTAACTTTAAAGTTGTTAGCAACATACCAGATATACTAGAGAGCGTTACTTCGACTTCAAAAAATATACAGTCCGCCGAAAACGGATAACCGTTGTGAGAAGCTGCAAAATTTAAATAAAGTAAAAAGTTCGCAATCAGTAAATAAAATACTGACATGGCAAAAATAGAAAAAGAAAGAAAGAAAATTCTTTTCTGTTTAACAGTAATTTTAACGTTCATTTTTAAAAAACTTTATAGGTTCAACTAACTAAATTATACCACACTAAGATAAGCTAGTCAATTAAAGATTATAATACTTCTATTTTAAGTTTTTTTGATAATTCTTTTTCTTTTATTTCTATTTCGTATTCCCCTACTTTCTTAATAGGCTCTTTAGGTAAAATAATTTGACCAGGATTTAAAGAAACTTTTATTTTAGAAAATATAGCTTCTACAATATCTATTTCTTTTATTTGAGAAAAAAGATTTCCTTTACCGTCATTTTTGTGCCCAGAAATTTCTAAAACTCCAGAACTTTTTTCATCTAGAATCTTTTGTAAATCTTTTAAGGCTTGAAAGAAAAGATTTTTATCGAGCTCTTGTTTAACTACTTTATTCTTTTTATCTTCTTCTAGCTTTCTAATAGCTCCCGGAGTAGCGATAACAGCTTGTTTTTTAGGAATTAAGACATTCATAGCAAATCCATCAGCTACCTCTTTTATTTCCCCAATTCTGCCTTGTTTGGCTACATTTTGTATAAAAATTACTTTCATAAAATGATTTTATCAAATAAAATTAAAATTATCAAAAAATCCCTTTTAGGGATTTTGTTTTTCTATTTTAGATTTTTTATAATTTCCACAGCTTTCTTTAATTGAGTATCGACAGGATTTCCTTTTTTATCTAATTCAATTTTGGCTGAACTGGAAGCGACAATATCTGGAGTGATACCACTTTCGGAAATATTTACACCTTTTGGTGTGTACCATTTTGCTACAGTAAGTTTAAGATCTGAGCCGTCTGAAAGCTTGATAAGTTGTTGAACGCTTCCTTTTCCAAAAGATTTTTCACCAACAATTGTGGCTACGCCATGATCTTTAAGTGCTCCAGCCACAATCTCCGAAGCAGAAGCAGAGCCTTCGTTTATAAGAACAGCGACTTTAATCTTTTTATTGGAGAAATAATTATACCCTTTTGAATAAGTACCTTTTTCTGGAAGACTTTTTCCACTTTTTTCAACAACTATTAATTTATCTGATGGTAAGAAAAATGAAGCGATATCGATAGCGCTATCTAAATAACCTCCACCATTTCCACGTAAATCTATAATGAGTTTATTTTTTCTAGAATTTGCAAATTCTAGTATAGCTTGATTGAATTTTGTGGAAGAAGTTTCAGTGAAAGAATAAAAATGTATGATGAATACGTCATCAATAGTTTCGGTATCTAAAATCGGTGTATTAATTTCTGCTCTAGTGATAATGACTTCAGAAGTCTTTGTTTCGTCTTTATGAATTACACCCATTTTTACATCTGTACCAATTTCTCCGCGTACCATGCGCACAATCTCATCGACGGACATACCTTGCACAAAAGTCCCATCAACAGAAACGATTAAATCCCCATCCTTTACACCAGCTTTTTCTGCAGGATTATCTTTTAAAACTGAAATAACTGCCGGTATGCCATCTTTAAAACCAATTACAGCTCCCACTCCACCAAAGCTTCCTTTTACATCTTCTTCAAACTGTTTTGATTCTACTGGATCAAAAAATTGAGTATAGGGATCACCGTATGAATTAACATAGCCCTTTAACATTCCATAAGCTAAATCTTCATTGGTAGGTAAAGTAGAGCTTGCTTTCCAAGGAATAAAATAGTTATTTAAATAATGCCTAACTTCATTTAAAACAGAAGGTACTAAAATTGGAGAATCTGAAGCCGAAGCTTTACTAAAAACATTTTTATTTGATAAATCGCCAAAAAGATATCCGAATCCGAAGAAAAAGATAGCTATAACTACTAAGAAAACATATTTAAGATTAGAATTATTAAAATTCTTTTGAAAGAAATTAGACATATTTTTTACTCTAAAAGTATAGCATATGAATGCTCTGTATCCTATGTGGATTAAAATATGTTAAAATAACAAAATCTATGGGAAAGCTATATTTTTATAACACTTTAGGAAGAGAAAAAGATTTATTTATGCCTCTTAGTAATGGCAAGGTTTTAGTTTATACTTGTGGGCCAACTGTCTATCATTATGCCCACATTGGGAATCTTCGAGCTTTTGTTTTTGCAGATATTTTGAATAATACTTTAAAGCAAAATGGTTATACAGTAAAACATCAAATTAATATTACCGATGTTGGACATTTGGTTTCTGACGATGACGACGGAGAAGATAAAATGGAAAAAGGTTCGCTTAGAGAAGGTAAAAGTGTTTGGGAAATCGCTGAACTTTATACTCAAGCTTTTTTTGAAGATTTATTGGATTTAAATATTGATAAAGATAAATTTATTTGGACAAAAGCGACAGATTATATTCCTGAACAAATTGAAATGGTAAAAGCTTTGGAAGAAAAAGGTTATACCTATAAAACCGAAGATGGTATTTATTTTGATACTAGTAAGTTTCCTAAATATACTGAACTAGCAAACATTGATATTGAAGGCTTACAAAAAGGAAAAAGGATAGCTGATGATAAAAATGAAAAAAGAAATAAAACAGATTTTGCGCTTTGGAAATTTTCTCCAAAAAATGAAAAAAGACAAATGGAGTGGGATTCGCCTTGGGGAATTGGTTTTCCAGGCTGGCATATTGAATGTAGCTCTATGAGTCGCGCAGTGCTTGGCGAACACATTGATATTCACACTGGAGGTATAGATCTCATACCAGTGCACCACACAAATGAAATCGCTCAAAGTGAAGCTTCTCTAGAAGATGGACATAGATTTGTAAATTATTGGATGCATGTAAACTTTTTAAATGCTGATAAAGAAAAAATGAGTAAAAGCTCTGGAGATTTTTTAAGACTCTTGTCTATTAAAGAAAAAAATATTTCCCCTCTTTCGTATAGATACCTCCTTTTAATGACTCACTATCGTAAAGAATTAAAATTTTCTTGGGAATCTTTAGACGCCGCAGATAACGCTTATCAAAAATTGATTAAAAAATTTAAAGCTATAGTTGAAAATGGTAAAGAAAGAGTGAGTTTAAATGAATTAAGTTTTGAAGCTAATAATTATAAAGAAGCGTTTGAAAATGCTATGAATGACGATTTAAATACTTCTATGGCTTTAGCTAAAATGTGGTCTTTAATTAATGATAAAAATATTAGCGATAAAGAAAAGCATACCTTAATACTCTATTTTGACAAATATTTAGGACTTAATCTCTCTCACGAAAAAAATAAGGTCTAAAAAGCTTTATTTTTAAGTCTGTTTTTTAGTTTTCCACAAACTTATTCTTTTTCAACAGTTTTTTAAATTGGGAGTATCCTTTACTTTTTGATATTATTTAAGACATTAATAGCCCTAAAATCATTTCTGATTTCTAAACCTATAACCTCAAAAATATGTTAACCTCACAAGATCTTGCGCGCCAAAATGATAAAGAAAGAGAGAAAAGAGAAAAGAAAGATTTCTCAAAAAAGAATTTTCAAAATAAAAATATACTCTCACCTTTTGATGAACTTTCTTCACTTCGTGTTCCTCCTCAAGACTTAGAAACTGAAAAGGCTTTACTCGGATCTTTACTTTTAGTTCCAGATTCTTTTTTTGAAATTGCACATATTATAGATAGACATGATTTTTATTCTGAAAAACATAAAATAATTTTTGAAGCTATTACCGATCTCATAAACCGAAAAGAACCTATCGATCTTTTAACAGTTTCTGCAAAATTAAGAGAGAAAAAAGAATTGGAGCAAATTGGTAATACTGATTATTTAAGTAGCTTACTTGGACTAGTTGGTTCAGCGGCAAATATTGTTTACTATGCAGAAATTGTAAAAAAGAAATCTATTTTAAGAAAGCTAATTGTCGCTAGTGGCTATATTGGAGAAATGGCTTTTAAAGAAGAAGATGAATTGGAAAGTGTTTTGGAAGAAGCGGAAAGAAAAATTTTTGACATTACTTCAAACACAAATAATAAAAGTGATGTAGTTTCAATGAAAGATTTAGGAGAAGAAACGATTTCCCGTTTTATTCATTTAGCAGAAAATCAAAATGAAGTGCGTGGAGTACCTACTGGATTTAAAGATTTAGATAATAAACTTTCTGGTTTTCAAAAATCTGACTTAATTATTCTGGCCGCTCGCCCATCTGTCGGTAAAACCTCTCTTGCGCTTGATTTGGCCAGAAATGCGGCTGTAAAATCAAATATTCCAACAGTTATCTTTTCTTTGGAAATGAGTAAGCAGCAGCTGGTGGACAGAATGCTCTCAGCGGAGGCCCAGGTTGATGGATGGAAACTTCGTACCGGAAAGTTAAATATGGAAGAAGAAATAGAAAGACTTCAAGAAGGTATGCATAAACTTATGCAAGCCCCAATTTTTATCGATGACAAACCGGCAAACACCGCGATGAATATGCGTTCAGTTTTAAGAAAATTAAATCATGAAAAACAAATTGGTTTAGTTATTGTTGACTATCTTCAACTTATGGGAACATCCAAAAGCTATGACAATATGGTGAATCAAGTTACAGAGATTTCCAGATCTTTAAAAGGTATAGCTAAAGAGTTTGATGTACCAGTTATCGCTCTTTCTCAGCTTTCTCGTGCCGTTGAATCTCGTGGTGGACGCCCTCGCCTTTCAGACTTAAGAGACTCTGGATCTATTGAACAAGATGCTGATGTGGTTATGTTTATTCACAGAGAAGATAAATATGAAGAAGATTCTGATAAGAAAAATATTATCGAAATCTTAATTGAAAAACATAGAAATGGACCGACTGGAAAAGCTGAGCTCTACTTTGATAACAAGAAAACCTCATTTCTTTCTATCGATAAAAATGAATTTGGTGATTTTGAAATACCAACAATAGATATCCCTGACGATTTTTAAAATTATGAACCCTTCAGAAAAACTTCAAGAATTATTTTTAAAGTTCCCTGGCATTGGGCCTAAACAAGCCGCTCGTTTTGTTTATTTTTTGATGAGAGAGAAAAATAACTATAAACAAGATTTAGCTAGAAATATTGAAGCTCTAAAAGATTCGTCTAATATTTGCGAAAAGTGTCTCAGAGTTTTTAGTAAATATAATAATCAAAAAGATAGCTCTATTTGTGATATTTGCGCAAACAGTATGCGTGATAAAAAATCTTTGATGATAGTCGTAAAAGAATTAGACATAGATGCTATAGAAAAGACAAAATTTTATAATGGAAAATATTTTGTTTTAGGAAATCTTTTGCCGTTTTTAACAGAAAAACCAAGTGAGGTTATTAATATAAGAGAATTGGTTAATCTTATACATAATGATTTACAAAAAGAAGAGAAAACTGAAAATTTAGAAGAAATTATTTTTGCTTTACCAGCTACCGATGAAGGAGAAAATACTATCAACTATTTAAAAAAGACTTTGGCTCAAATTGTTGGTATTGAAAATGTAAGAATGTCCACTTTAGCTAGAGGTCTTTCTTCTGGACTCGATATTGAATATGTAGATAAAAATACTTTTAAAGAAGCTTTTGAGCATAGAGGCTAGAAAATAGTTAAAAAATATAAAAAATAAAATCTGAGATTGTCTCAGATTTTATTTTAATTTTAAATTAAATAGCTAAAACTTTTATTTCAAAATATGGTTGTCTATGACCATTCTTTTTATGATAGTTAGATTTTGCTTTATATTTAACAACTTCAACTGTTTTATGTTTTGCTATGTCTATGATTTCAGCTTCTACTTTTGATCCTGAAATTGTAGGTTCTCCGACTTTAACATCATTTCCATTAACAGATAAAAGTACATTCTCAAAAGAGAGCTTATCGCCGATTTTATAATCGCCGATAATCTTTTCAATTTTTATTCTTGAACCTTCAGAAACTTTGTATTGTTTTCCGCCTGTTTGAATTACTGCAAAATTAGTCATATTTTTCATGATGTTTTTAATAAATCTTAGATTTTTTAATAAGACAATATTATCATAAAAACATTATTTTTGCAAATAAAAAGCCTTTTTACCCTATAAAGTAAAAGGCTTAATTAATTTTTACTAGACTTTTAAAAGTGTCCCGATTATCTAACTTATCTGTTTGACATAGCAAACGATTCTATCTCTTGTCATAGAAAAAGAGATAAGTTTTTTATTTTTTTCTTTTAAAAAGTCTGAAATCAGTTCTCTTGTTTTTGCTTCTTCTAATGTTAACTCTACTTTTAATGTTAGTGTCTTATTTTTGAAAAAAGAAGCTGCTAAATAAGCGTCTCTCAGATTTACATCTTTACTAGCAAAATATTCTAATATTTCACTAATATGAAAACTTAAACTTTCCATTTTTAATTATATATATTGGTTACTACTAATTTCAATATATAAAATTCGAAAAAATGTGTCAAATCGATACCAGTACCCCTATTCTTCTTCCATATTCACCCTATCTAAAAGCATAGGCTCTACGGTCATTTCTCCAGCCCCATCAGTGATTTTATAAACATCTTTATCTATTTTTTTAAGCTCTTTATAAGAAGCGTTGTAGTGATTCACTGTAGTATTTAAAGAATTACCAAGCTTTTGCATATATTCTTCGTATTTTTGAATATGCTTTCCGAGTTCTTCGACTTTCTTTTTTATTTGTTTAGCATTTTCTTCTATATTACTATCTTTTATTCCGGAAACAACTAAATGCAAATAAGCTAGAATCGAAGTTGGAGAAACAAAAATAACTCTTTTACTTTGGGCATAATCTAAAAGCTTTTGAGTATTTACTTTTAGAGCTCCATTATCTCCAGCATTTAAATCATAATAAATTGATTCACTTGGAATAAACATAAAAGCAAAAGGTAAAGTGTTTTCTTTTATTTCATCGATATATTTACTAGTTTCGTCAATTCTTTTTTTAATATCTTTTTTAAACTCTTCTCCGAAATATTTTTTATCTTCGTCATTTTGCGCATCAATAGAACGACGATAATTATCAATAGAGAATTTTGAATCTATAGGAAGTACTTTATCTTTAATAAAGATTACCGCGTCTACGATTTCAGCATTTTTATAAGAATATTGCATTTGATAAACCCCGTCCGGCAAAAAATTGGAAAGAATTAATTGCAAGGACCCTTCTCCCCAATTTCCGCGTTGTTTTTGATTTGTTAAAACTTTCTCTAAATTAGAAAGCTGCTCTGTCATATTTACCACTTGCTTGCTACCTTCTTTTACTTCTACTACACTTTCATTTACTTTCCCAAGATGCTCATTTATATCTTTAATTAATTTTTGTGAAGCCTCAAATTGAAATTTAACATTTTCATTACTTTCTTTTTGCCCAAAAGTAATTTTTTGATCTAATTCTCTTCTGGTTTCGCGAATATCTGTCTTTAAATCATCTTTTAAACTTTTTAAAGTCTCTGACAGCATCTCCATTTCTCCTCTTCCATCTCTTTCTTTTAACTTTTTATTTAAAGAAAAGATCACAAAAACCAAAACTAGAAGTAAAATTAAAGCAAAAGCAAATAAAAATATAGTTAAATTATCCATATTTAGAGATTATATCATAAAGAAAAATTCTTAAATAAAGTCTTATTTTGTGATATAATTCTAAAATAATCATTTAAATAACTAGAAAAATAAAAATATGCAAGAAAAAATTAAAGCCGAACTTAAGCAAGCAATGATGAATAAAGATATGGAAAGACTTGGTGTTCTCCGTATGCTTTCCGCAGCATTTACCAATGAATTGGTCTATCTTCAAAAACTCCCTACTGACGCTCTAGAAGACGCTGAAGTTTTAAAGGTTCTTAAAAGAGAATTAAAGAAAAGAAAGGATGCTATTGAACAATTTACAAATGCTGGAAGACCAGAGCTTGCTGAAGGAGAAATGGCGGAAGCTAAAATCATTGAAGAATTTTTACCAGCTCAAATGTCCAGAGAAGAAATTTTAGCTAAGGTTTCTGAAAAATTAGCAGCTGAAGCGATTGATCCGTCTAAAAAAGGACAATTCGTCGGAACAATGCTAAAAGAATTAGGAGACTCTGCTGATGGAGCTCTTGTAAAAGAAGTTATAGACGAACTTGTTAAATAATATGCTGGAAGGTTTTAAATCTCCTAGATCTAAAAAAGTAAAAATAGAAGATATAATTCAAAAATATCCCCGACATTTTTCTGTCGAAGAGATTGTTGACGCTGAATTACCAAAAGCTAAATCTGAAGTTAGAGAAGATTTAGCTTCTTTGTTAAATGAATATTTTGAAAAAGAAATAATAGAAAAAGAAAAATCTGAAATGAAAAAAGAGATTGCCATGATAAAAGAGTGGGAGGAATTTAAAAAAGAAAAAAGAAGAGAAGAGCAAGAGAATGTTAAAGAAGAGAAATTAAAAATTCTAGAAGAGTTAAAAGAAATGCTAGATGACGCTCTTGTTGAAGAACAAAAAAGTCTACATCTATATGAACATTATGTACAAAGAAATAATTGGTCTTTCTGGGTTGGCTTTGCGGCTCACATTTTATCTAAAACTTATTTTAAAAAGATAAATAAAAAAGCTTCAAAAAGAGAAATAGCCAACTTGAAAGAGGAAATTAAAAGAGAATATTACGCTAAGAAATACCCTAAAGAAAATTTTTCATCAAAACCTTCTCACCCAATAAGAAATTTTTACGAATCCCAAAGAGAACAAAGGGAAGATCTAGAAGATGATGACTATTAAAAAATTATTCGAAATATTTTTATTCAATAGTTATTTTGCTAATTAAAATTGATTCAACTTCTGGATTGTCTGTCCAAATAGCTAAAAACCCTTCCCCTTTATAACCATAAAAATTATATGAAGCTATATTTGTAGCTGAAAAAGTTAAAAGATTTGGATCTTCTTCTAAAATTCTTCCGCTCGCATATATTGAATAAAGGTAACTTCCAGCGGCATCATATATGTCTATATTAAAAAATGGATTATTAAGATAATGTGTATTTATTTCCCCTGTAATAACTGTGTCGGCTTTTAAAATATTATTTCCGCCTTCTTTAACTAGGACATCATCAAATCGAAAATTTTGAGCTACAGCGTTCTTTTTGATGTTTGGATAGACATATAAATCTTCTGCCAATAAAAAATTCTTGTTCCTATAAGTGGCACCCGTCTCAGTCCCCCAAACATAAGGGCCAGTATCTACATTTTCTTCTTGTAGGATTTCAGTAGTTGTAGGATTAACATTATTTCTACCTGAAAAGCCTTTTAAGTTTGAGTTGTTGAAGAAAAAATTATAAATCCTATACCTTAAAGGAATTTTTACTTGTTCAATCGTTGAATAAGTTTGTTTAGAAGTGTTTTTATTTCTTAGAAAATTAAAAGTATTTGGATAGAAAAAAGTAATTAAAAAATAAATTAACCAAATAACAGCTAAAATTAAAATAAATTTCCACCCTTTTCGCCACATCAATTTAAAAAAATTTCCCATATTTTAGATTATATCATTTAAAACTAATTTACTGGCGGAGCTATTGGAGTTTTGAGACCACTGCAAGTATTGGAGGACCAAAGACCAATATAATTTTCTCTAGCAAATCCTTCTAGCCATTTAAATTGAGATTGATACTTATATGGATAATTATAAGTATATTCATAAGCATACCCATCTTTTACCATTTCCTCATTTAACATTCGAACATTTTTATCTGCAACGCCAGAATCTTTTATAAAAACATAAGCTAAAAGTCTTCCATAATCATCAAATTTACTTTGAGTAAAATCATATTCTAGTGCAGCAACTTTTCCTTGAGCTAAACTTTTCATGTGACTACTGGCTTCTTTTCCAAAACATTCAACTGGTCTTCTTGGATCGACTGACTCTGGAGAATTTATACCAATTAGTCTAACTTTCATTTCTTTACTGGTATTTTCAATAATTTTCCCGTCCAACCTTTTAATTTGAATTGTGTCACCATCTATGACTCTAGTTATTTTATAATCAAAATTTAAATTTTGAACAAAAAGTTTTTTATGATTAATTGTCGCAGGTAAAATACCTTTTGAAATTAATAAATCTTTTGTGGACTGAAAAATTGCCACAAGTACAGCAATAATTATAATAAGAAAAATTAATCTAGCAATATTCTTTGCTGGTTGTCCTAAATCTGCGAGAGAAACCATATTATTTTTTAAAAATTAACCAAATGGCCGCAACACCCATTACGCAATATATAATTGCTGGCAAAGTAGTGTAATAAGATGAAAGTAAGTCTATAAAATTTAAATCTTTCTTAATAAAATAACCTAGACCAACTAGTCCCCAGTTTAAACCTCCAACAATAAGTAAAATTCTTGCAAAAGCTGCCATAAAATTAATTGTCTTCTTTAATTCCTTTTTTATCTAAATAATCATCAAGCATTGCGAGTTCATCTTCAACAATTTGATCCCATTCTTTTTCTGGATCTTCAGATTCTAAAGCTTTTAATTTTGCTTTAAAATTTATATACAATGGATAAATAAGTTCTGGTTCTTCAGATAAAATTTCTATAAATTGTTGTTTGTCTTCATCTGGTAAATATTGTAAACCATCAAAAAAAGCTCTTGTCTCATCGAAAGAAAGATTTGATTTGTATAAGATGTTCTTCATCTCGACATTCAAGTCGCGATTTTCATCTATTAATTCATTATCCATACTTTTATATACTTATAATATCACTCTTTTAAAAAGCTCCTATTTTTTATCCACAAGAAATATTAAGCTATACTCGGTCCAAAATTTTTACTATAAAGAGAGGCTACACTGGTCATTTTTACAAGATTACCATATCGACCATAAGTTTCTAATTTTGAATTTTCGTTTTTAGTTAATTTTTCTAGTTTAGCATTAACTTTTTCAATGACATCTTTTGGAATATCTTTTAATGAAAAGAACTTTTCATTTTTATTCTCAATAATTCTGTTTGGATTTTCATTTGTGAATGTCATATCTTTTTATTTTAAACTAATTATACTTTTAATAAAAAAACTAAAAACTTTTATAGTCACTCAATTATAACTTAAACTAAAAAACAAAAGCAACTAGAAAAATATTTTTTATGTGGCAGAATATAAAAATTGTGTAAAATAAGGCTTTTTAAAACTTTCTTAACACTTTTTAACAGAATCTTTTAAAAAGACTTGCATTATTTTTTAGCTTATGCTATATTATTACTGTTGTGGTACTTGTATCGCAACACTGTGAAAACCCTGACTTCGGTCGGGGTTTTTACTTTTTATATTTTTATATTTAGAAATTGAAATGCTCTTATTTTTATGTTATATTTTATCTATTGCCAGATCGTCTAATGGTAGGACAGCAGCCTTTGAAGCTGTGAATGTTGGTTCGATTCCAGCTCTGGCAGCAAGTTTAAGTTTAGTTTATATGATTTCTTATATTATTTTTATAGTAGCTTATATAATTCTTTATGTAATGTTAAACTATGCTTTCCAGTTTATTTTTAAAGGAAAAATAAATAAAAAAACTTTAAAGAAAAAATCTTTCTTAATAATTTTGTTTTCTGGAATTTTTATATTTTCTATAGTCTTTTTTATTAAAGATCCTGAATTTGCTAACAGAGTTCAGCATGCTATAGCTGGAGGATTTTTAACTATGTTAATTTCTTATTTATCTTTTAAAGATAGTGAGGTTAAACTGAATAAGTTACAAATTCTCATTTTAACTGCCTTAATAGTTACTTTTTTAGGAGTTTTAAACGAAATATTTGAATTCTTTGTACAAATGAATACGAGTTTAGTTTTTGCTTTAAGCGTAAATGATACCTGGCTTGATTTAACAGCAAATTCATTTGGTATAATATTAGGAAGTGTTTTTATATTATTTGATAAGAATATAAAAAATAAATGAAAAAAAATACTAAAATAAAATCTAATAAAGACCTGGTTAAAATTTTAACAATCTCTGTTATCGTTTTTACTCTACTTTTATTAATTTATCTAGCAGGACAATCTTTTATTAAAAATGATTCTTTCAACTTAAATACTCCATTATCCCCTATCGAAATAGAAACTTCTTCAAGTACTGAAGAAAATCTGTCTAGTACTGAAACAACTTCAACTACCACAGAAGAAACCGCTTCTACAACTAAAGACACTGTTTCTATTATTACAAAATCTGGTAAATACGTAGAAGTTATTGATAGTTGTGACGCACACTTTGGTGGAACTTGTGTGAGAGCAAGAGCTTGCCCTAGTGTAAATTGTCCTGTTGTCACCAGTCTCAGAACAGGTATGGTTTTAAAATCTACTGGAGAAATTACTGAGGCTGATGGTGTAGAATGGTCTCATATCGTTTTTGATGAATGGGTAAGATATTCAGATAGATTGGCTTCTGAGTGGTATGTTTCTACAGAATATTTGAAAGATTTAACTAGTGAAAAAACTCGTTACGCAAAAGATGCGAAAGTTGAAAATTTAACTAATAAAAAAATTATTGTGGATAGAAGTGAACAAAAACTTTATGCTTATGATGGCGATACTTTATTTATGGAAGTTTTAGTTTCTACTGGACTAGATGATTTACCAACTCCTCGTGGTAATTTTAATATTTTTGAAAAAACTCCAAGCCGTTATATGCAAGGACCTCTTCCTGGTATTTCTGAACAATATTATGATCTTCCTGGAGTTCCTTGGACAATGTATTTTACCTATCAAGGTGGAGCTATACACGGAGCTTATTGGCATGATAAATTTGGCTCTCAATGGTCACACGGTTGTGTGAACTTAGTTCCAACTGATTCTGAAAAATTATACGAATGGGCAGATTTAGGAACTACAGTTGTTGTTAGAGATTAATTTTTATTTTTTGGATTATAAGTAACAGTACCGAATAAATCGGATCTTTTTTCTATTTCTCCCCAATCTTTATCCTCCATTTCTGCCGTATTAAAAATAATATCAAATTTTAAATTATTTCCATCTGGAGTTTTTTCTATATCTATAGAAATTGGTTCTCCTACTGTTGGCTTATCGGCTGCTATAACTTTAACATCATAAGTGTTAGCCATTTCTTCTGCGAGACCTCCCTTAATCCCTGTTAAACAACTAGAGAGAATTAGTTCAGCATCATCTTCAAATAAATTTTTAACTCTTTGCACACCTTTACCCTCTAAATCTTTTTGTAGAAGTAGTCTATTAGAGCCTTTACGATCCCCTAACCCAACAACACTGGTATGGCCATGGACATGCATATACATAAATTTTATTTTTTGATCATATTTATCTCTCAAATAGAGTAATCTTTTAGCTAAATCTATTTTTCCATCAGCTTCTACAATTCTAATAAGAAAATCATGTTCTTCTACTTTTTCACCTAAAGATTCTGATTGGTTTGAATTTACAAAAGATCCATTTGAGTCAAAAACTGCCTGAAAAAATACACCATATGGCCCCATATTTTCTCTCTCTTCATACTGTTTTTTAAGTTCGTGTAGACGATATCTTCCGAAACCGCGAATACCAAAATTATCAAATAAATACTTTACCGAACCTTTTTCAAAACCTTCTAAATTCTTTATATTTTGTAGATTTTCCGATATATACCACTTTAACAAATCTTCTTGTTGCACAGAGAACCAGCTTCCAATAAGTTCTTCAGATTCTTTTGAGGAAAAGCCCATTTTTTTCAAAATAAATTCTGACAGTTCTTCTTTTTCAAGTTTCTTATCACGCTCTTCTTGTTTTTCTTTTTTTTCTTTATTTTTATCCTTATAAAATTCTCTTTTTTCTAAAATCTTGTCGGTAATTTCATATCTCATTTGCCCAAGCTTAAAGAGTTCATAGAATATTTCTTTATCTTCTTCTGTTAACAAGCCCAATTTATCACCTAATATAAAATATTTTTCATATTCACTATCCAGTGCAAGAGAAAATATAGAGTCATCATATAACTCAACAAATCCTCGTATCCTTTCTCTAAAGAAAGGCATAGATTTCATAAAAGAATTTTTTAATTTAAAAAATTCTTGTGAATCTGGTTCATATTTAGAAATTTTTTCAGCTAATAAATTTAAATCCACTCTTTCACTTTCACTAGCTTCTTTACTTTCAATTTTATTTGTATTTAATTTCGGGGCAAATTCTTTCATAAAATGATTATACCACTGTATTTAGAGTAAATATGGCTGCCCATCAAGGAGTCGAACCTCAATTAACAGTGCCAGAAACTGTTGTCCTACCATTAGACGAATGGGCAATTTGTATCGCTATTATAACTTATTTAACCTAAAAATTTAAATAGAAGTTTTTTGATATGTTATAATTTATGTATAGATATATATGGAAGATCAAGATATATTTCAACCAGAAAAAAAAGAAAATAATAGATTAAAAAAGATTTTAATTTCAATAGTTATAATTCTTGTTGTTATAATTTTCTTTTTGATAATTACCTATATGAATGGCTCTCAAATTATTAATGGATGATTTTAAAGCCCTTCTTCTTTTAATTTTTTAGCTAATTCTTCTACTTTTTTAGAGATTCTTTTTGGTGTCTGAATATTTAATTTAATAAGAACATTTCCTCTATTGTTTTTATTATTAGCTATTGGTACACCTCTTCCTTTTATTATTAAAGTTTCCCCGAGAGAAATACCAGCCGGGATTTCTAATTCAATATTTCCATCTAGACCAGGAATAATTTGCTTAGTTCCCAAAAGGATATCTGAAAAATTTACATTGTGAGTCATTATTAAATCATAATTTTCCCTTCTCCAAATTTTGTGAGGTTTAACTAAAATTGTGACATATAAATCCCCTGTCTTGCCATTTGAAATAGCTTCGCCCATTCCATTAATTTTTATAGTTTCTCCATTTCTAATTCCAGCTGGAACATTAATTTTTATTTCTTCCTTAGCATTTACAATTCCATCTCCACCACAAGTAGAACATTTTTCTTTTGGAATTTCTCCTTTGCCATTACAAGCTATACAAGTCTGCACTGATTGCATAGCTCCAAAAATAGTTCTTTTTACCTCATTAGTTTTTCCTTTACCGCCACATCTTTTACAGGTTTCTAGTTTTGTTCCTGGTTTTGCTCCAGTTCCAGTACAAGTTTTACATTTTGAAATTTTCGAAATTAAAATATTTCTCTCAACTCCAAAAATAGACTCTTCAAAAGTTATATCCATCTCTAAAGTCATGTCTCTACCTCTTTTTTCTCTTTGTCTACCAAAAGGAGAAAAACCTCCACCGCCAAAAATATCTCCAAAAATATCCCCTAAATCAAACTCCATATTTTGAAAATCTCCTTGTCCAAAACCGGAAAAATCAAACCCACCAAATCCGCCACCTTGTCCAAATGGTCCAGCTCCGCCTTGACTCCCAGCTCCAGAAAAGGTCTGGCCATACATATCGTATTCTTTTCTCTTTTGATCATTAGAAAGCACTTGATAAGCTTCGTTTATTTCTTTAAATTTGGCCTCGTCACCATCTTTTTTGTCCGGATGATACTTTGCAGCTAATTTATAGAAAGCCTTCTTTATTTCGTCTTTTGAGGCGCTTTTAGAGACTCCTAATGTTTCGTAATAATCCTTATTTGCCATAAATTTAATTTAAAATCTTTATTGAGTAGAAAAATATTTTCTACTCTAAAAAACTTTAATTTTGTGTTTCGTTATCTTTCTTTAATTCTTCGTCATCATGATCAAAATGTGGCTGATCAGGATTAGGATTCGCTTCAGTTTGTCCAGGATTAGCTTGAGCGCCCATAGCTTCACCTATTTTCATCATAGCTTCTGAAAGTTCTTCGGTGGCTTTTTTAATTTGCTCTATAGATGAATCTGGATTATTTTTGATAGAAGTTAAATCAATTCTCTTTTGAGTAACATTATTTTTAATTTCATCAGAGATTTTTCCTTCTGCATCTTTCAAAGCTTTTTCTGCGGTATGAACCATTTGATCAGCAAGATTTTTTGCTTCCGCGACTTCCATTTTCTTTTTATCTGCTTCGGCATTTGTTTCTGCTTCAGATTGCATTCTTTTAATATCTTCATCTGAAAGTCCGGAACTTGCTTCAATTCTAATAGACTGTTCTTTACCAGAAGTTTTATCTTTTGCTTTGACATTTAAAATACCATTTGCATCAATGTCAAAACTAACTTCAACTTGTGGAACACCTCTTGGTGCTGGTGGAATACCGTCTAAAATAAATCTACCTAAAGATTTATTATCTACCGCCATTGGTCTTTCACCTTGAACAATATGAATCTCAACAGAAGTTTGACTATCTGCAGCTGTAGAAAAAGTCTGTGATCTTTGAGTTGGTATAGTTGTATTTTTTTCTACAAGCTTAGTGGAAACTCCGCCTAAAGTTTCAATACCAAGTGAAAGAGGTATTACATCGAGAAGGAGAACGTCTTTAACGTCTCCTTGTAAAACTCCAGCTTGAACAGCTGCTCCGAGAGCCACCACTTCATCTGGATTAATATTTCTATTTGGTTCTTTACCAAACAAGTTCTTTACAGCTTCCGCAACCATAGGCATTCTAGTTTGCCCACCAACTAAAATCACATCATGAATTTCTTCTTTTTTGAAAGGAGAGTTATCAAGCGCTCTTTTGGTAATTTCCATTGCTCTATCCACAAATGGACGTGCTATATTTTCAAGTTCGGCACGTGTTAAATTCATTTGTATATTCTTTGGACCATCTTGACCTGCCGCTAAGAATGGAAGAAAGATTTCAGCTACAGATTGAGTAGAAAGTTCGTGTTTCGCTTTTTCTGCTGCTTCATCAATTCTTTGTAAAGCAAGAGTGTCCCCTGTGACATCAATTCCTGTCTCCTCTTTAAATCTTGCCATAATACTTTTGACAATTTGCTGATCGATGTCTCTACCTCCGAGATGAGAGTCTCCGTCCACTGATTTTACTTCTACCACTCCGTCACCCACTTCGAGAATAGAAATATCAAAAGTTCCACCTCCAAAGTCAAAGACTGCAAGTTTTTCATTTTTATTTGTATTAAAGCCATAAGCAAGCGCTGCTGCTGTTGGTTCTGGGATAATTCTTTTCACTTCCAATCCAGCAATTTTACCAGCGTCAACTGTAGCTTGTCTTTGAGAATCGTTAAAGTATGCGGGTACAGTAATAACAGCTTCTGTAACTTTTTCTCCAAGTTTAGCTTCTGCATCGGCTTTTAATTTTTGAAGAATCATAGCTGAAACTTCTTCTGGGCGATAATCTTTACCTCCTAAAGTAATTAAAACTGATCCATTTTCACCCTCTTTTAATTTATAAGCTACATTTCCAATATCACTCTGTACTTCTTTATCTTTAAAAGAGTGTCCCATATATCTCTTTACCCCATAAATAGTATTTTCAGGGTTAATAACCGCTTGTCTTTTAGCGGTTACACCTACTGTTCTTTCTCCATTTTTAGAATAGGAAACAACTGATGGAGTAGTTCTATATCCTTCAACATTTTCTATAATTTTTGGTTGTCCACCTTCAATAATAGCTACCGCTGAATTTGTTGTTCCTAAGTCAATTCCAATTATTTTACTCATATTCGTTTCTTTCTTTTCTATATTTTATAAATAATTATTAATAATTTTAATTTAGTCTTTTAATTTACCAACCTTTACTTTTGCTGCCCTTAATATCTTATCTCCCATTTTATATCCTTTCTGAACAACGGAAATAATTTTGTGGTTTTTGTTTTTATCTTCATCTGGAAGTTCTATAAGTTCTATAGCTTCATGGAAAGTAGGATCATATTCTTCTCCCTCTTCTCCATAAATTACCACTCCAGCATCCGCTAAAATATCTAAGAATTGTGAGAAAAGATATTCTACACCAATTCTCCAATTAGGATTCACATCTTCCCATTGTTGTTTATTGCTTCTCGCGGCATCATAACCATCAAAAACTGGTAACATTTCTTTTACCAAATTTTCATTGGCAAATTTAATAATATTTTTTTTATAATCTTCTAATTCGTTTTCTCTATTTTTATAATCTGCTTGAACTCTTTGCCAGCCTCTCAAATATTCATCTCTTTCTTTTTCAAGCCTTTCAATTTTATCTTCAAATTTCTCTTTTAATTTTTCTTTTTCGTTTTTATTTTTCTGTTTCTCTGTCATTTCTTCACCATCTTCATTCAATTCCTCAAAAACAATATCTTCATTTTCTTCGTTTTCGGAAGTTTTTTTATCTTTTTTGTCTTTCATATTAATTTTTAAATAACAAAACACTAATAAAAAATCATACTGAAAAAACAATCATTTGCAACCCATTAGTGATAAAAATATTATATCATAAAAAATATTTTCTAGCAAAAAAATCCAAAACAAAACCCGGAATAATCCGAGTTTTGTTTTTGTTTCTATCTCTTTGACCAAGTTGGTCCTTTACGAGCTTTTTTGAGACCGAATTTCTTTCTTTCTTTCTTTCTTGGATCTCTTTTGAGGAAACCGAGTTTTTTAAGACCGCTTCTTAAATCAGCATCTTCTTTTACAAGACATCTAGTAATACCATGTCTAATAGCTTCGGCTTGAGAATGAATACCCGAACCAGTAACTTTTACAGTAATAGCATATTTGTTTGGAATATCAGTTTTGCTGAAAGCGGAATTAACTATTGTAAGAAGTTCGGAAGTTGGAAAATAGTCGTGAATATCTTTATCGTTAACCAAAAAAGAAGCTTTAGCGGATGGAGTCAAACGAACTCTCGCTGTCGCTGTCTTTCTTCTTCCTATTGCTTCTATGTATTGTTCTTTACTCATAATTTTATAATATTAAACTTATTCTTCTATTAAAAGATTTTTCATTCTCTTGTCTTGTAATCTATTTTTTGGAAGCATTCCTTCCACTGCATGTCTAACTAATTCTGAATAGCCTTTTCTTTCAGCTACAGTAGACAAAGTTTTCACTTTTTGACCTCCTGGATGACCAGAATAAGTCTTGTGAACACTATTATCCATTTTCTTACCAGTCAATTTAATTTTTGAAGCATTGATAACTTTCACTTTAACTGGAGCTACGATATTTTTTGCAAAACTTGGAGAATTTTTTGCATTTAAAATAGAAGCAACTTCTGAAGAAAGTCTTCCTAGAGCTTTACCTGAAGCATCAATTATGTATTCTTTTGTTTCTTTTGTGTTTGTCATAAATTTATACAAATTCAATTACAGCAATTGGTGAACCATCTCCAATTCTTTGTCCTAATTTAGTAATTCTTAAATATCCCCCGTTTACATCTTTATACTTTGGAGCGATTTCGGCAAAGAGTTTTTTTGTTTCAGGTTCTTGATTGTAAATTCTACTAGAAACAAGTCTTCTCCTAGCAACAGAATCCACTTTAGCTAAAGTAACCAATCTTTCTACAAAAGGTCTAATTTCTTTAGCTCTAGCTTCGGTTGTTTCCATTTTTCCATGACGAATAAGATTAATAGCAAGACCTTTAATAAAGGCGTGTCTTTGATTTCTTTCTCGTCCAAATTTTCTAAAATTTTTATGATGCTTCATGTTTTTGTCTCTATTTTATACACTTTTTTAAGTATTTTTGCAAATTTTTACTTCTTCTCTTGTTTAAGAGAGAGCCCTTTTCCTTCAAGCAATTCTTTTATCTCTTCTACAGCTTTATCTCCAAGCCCTCCAAGAGCTTTAAGATCTGATTCAGATTTCTTTAATAATCCAGATAAAGATTTAACGCCTCCAGCAAGAAGAGCATTTTCTGTACGTGTAGAAAATTGTAATTCTTCAATTTTAACTTTTGCTGGAGATTCTGAAGAATCTTGTACAGGATCAACCATATCGTCTGACATCATGCCTCCTTCTGCTTCGAGAACATTTTCTTTAAACCCGACTACAGCTTGAAGCTGTTTTATCATAAGAGAAATAGAATGTTCTAAAACTTCTTTTGGAGAAACTGTTCCGTCTGTTTCAATAAAAAATCTTAATCTGTTATGATCTGTTCTATCTCCAACACGCATATTTTCTACTTCATAACTAGCTCTTTTAACAGGTGTAAAAGCAGCGTCGAGTGCAATAGCTCCAATTGGAGTTCTTTCTTTTTCAACTTGTTCTTTAGAAACATAACCGATACCTTTTTCAATTGTCATTTCCATTTCTAAAGAAACTTTTCCAGTGATTTCGCAAATATATGCATCTTTATTTAAAACTTCAACTTCAGAGCTAGCATCAAGATCTGCAGCAGTAACGACTTTAGGACCCTTTACCTTTAAAGAAATTTTTTGAGGTTCATCTGTATGTAAAGTAAAATTAACAGCTTTTAAATTTAAAATCATTGAAATTACATCTTCTTTAATTCCATCAATTGTAGAAAATTCATGTTTAACTCCTTCAATCGAAAGAGAGGTTATAGCTGCTCCAGGAATAGAAGAGATTATTATTCTTCTTATTGAGTTACCCAAAGTGTATCCATATCCTGGATATAAACCATCGATTTCATAAATACCTTTATTATCTTCTTCTTTAATAATTTTAGGTTTTGATGGTAGATTTATATTTTGTGAATGCATATTTTTTTATTTTATTATTTTTCTGACCTATTGTTCTTAATAATTAATAAATTGACCGACAAAAATTAACAAAAGTTATTATAACACAAAAACGCCATAAATATCAAGGCAGATTTTGTTTTTAGCCTTAGCTTTTACTATCTACTGTAGAATTCTAAGACTTTAGCAAAATCAAAACCTCCTTCAATTTCTTTTGGCAAAGAAGAAACTTTTGCTTCCAATTTGGCAGCGTCTAAAGCCAACCAATCTGGTGATGAAAAATCTTTTAACTTAGCAGACGCTTCGTTGAAAAGTTTTGTGTTTTTTGATCCTTCACGTACAGAAATAACATCTCCCACTCTTACTCTATGAGAAGGAATATTAATTTTCTTTCCATTTACAATAATGTGTCCGTGAGCAACCATTTGTCGTGAAAGTGCGCGACTCTTAGCTAAGCCCATTCTGAAAACAATATTATCAAGTCTTGTTTCAAGATTGATATAAGCACCTAGCGCTGGAGCAATTTTAGTGTTGACTGTAGAATTTTCTGCATTTTTAACATAAGCAACAAATTGTTTTTCTGATACTCCATAAATATTTTTAATCTTTTGCTTTTCTTTCATTTGAATTCCATATTCAGAAATTGGAGATCTACGTTTCTTTTCAGAATCTAATTTTCCAGGAGCATAAGGTCTGTTATTCATCGCACATCTTGGAGTAAAACATCTTTCTCCTTTTAGAAAAAGTTTTTCGCCAGCTCTTCTACAAATTTTACATTTTTTATCCATCATATTTTTATAATATTAAATTCTTCTTGGTTTCTTTGGTTTTGGACCATTATGAGGAACTGGAGTTTGATCTTCAATAGAAGTCAAATCAATACCAAAAGCTGCAAAAGATCTAATTGCTGCCTCTCTTCCTGAACCAACGCCTTTAACAACGACTTTAACTTCTTTTACACCAGCTTGAGAAGCTTTCTCTCCAATAACTTCTGCAATTTTTCCAGCTGCAAAAGGAGTTCCTTTTTTAGCACCTTTAAATCCTAAAGATCCTGAGGTAGACCAAATTATTACATTTCCAGATAAATCTGTAAGAGTTAATTTTGTATTGTTATAAGTAGATTCAACATAGAGCACTCCTTCTGAAATTTTTCTTTTAACCAACTTAGAAAGAGCTCTGCTTTTAAGAGCATTGTCTAATCCAGAACCACTTTTTTTAACTACACGTTTCTTTCCCATATATTTTAGTAATAATTATTCTATGTCTTTTCGACTTTTCTTCTACCAGAGCCCATGGTTCTTCTTTGATTACCTCTAACAGTACGACTATTAGTTTTGGTTCTCTGTCCTCTGACTGGTAAACCGCGAGTATGTCTTACTCCTCGATAACATTTCAAATCTCTCAATCTTTTGATATTGATTTGTTTTTCTCTTCTTAAATCTCCTTCGATTTTAAAAGATTCTACTTCACGCCTAATGTCTTTTTCTTCATCGGCTGTAAGTTCTGGAACTTTTTTACCAAAATCAATATTAAGACCTTCTAAAATAGTCTTTGCTTTTTGGCGTCCGATACCATGAACAACAGTCAAAGCGACTTCTAATCTTTTATCTTCTGGAATTGTAATACCTGCAATACGCATAATGTTTAATAAATTATCCTTGTACCTGCTTATGTTTTGGATTAACACAAATAACACGAAGGTTTCCATCCCTCTTTATCATTTTACATTTTCCGCAAAACTTTTTAACAGATGATCTTACTTTCATAAGCAAAAAAAATAAAAACTAGTTTTTTAGTTTGTGAAAGAAAGTATACTATAAATAGTAAAAAAATGCAAACTTTCTAAGCACAATACAGCTTTCGACTATAAGCGTCTAATAATTCTTCCCCGTCCTCCATAAGGATCCATTTCCACAAGGACCTTATCACCTACTAAAATCTTTATTTTAAAGACTTTGATTTTTCCTTTGAGGAAGCAAATACTTTCTTTTCCGTCTTTATCAAACTTAACTCTAAAAAGAGCTGCCGGTAAAGCTTCAATCACTCTTCCTTCTTTGATTTCCAACTCATCGTCTTCAAATTCTTCTATATCTTTGTTTTCTTTATTATTCATAACTTAGCTATTTTACCTTATTTCTTCAATAAGTCTAATTCTTTCTATAGATGAAGGGAATTTTTTAACCCAACCAGGAGCAACACTTAAAGTGCTAGAAAGAATTGAGGAACTATAATTTGCCAAAATACTGTTTAAATCAGAAAGTTTTTGATTAACAAGAGAAGCGCGAATATTGTCTTCGTCATAAGTCCAAACAATTCTCGTAGCTCCACTAACATCAACCTTAATAATGTTAGAGTTAAGGTCAGTATTTTTATCTAATGAGAAAGTTAAATTCTCAGGATTATTTATACGTACACCTTCAAGCTCATTATAAGCATCACCTAAAGCATGCTTTGTTAACATTTTAGCTAAAATATCTTCTTTGATAGAAAGAATTGTCCCGGCTCCAGTTAATTCGTAAGAATTTTTATCACTAAGCATAAGATCATTATGATTATCAGAATAAGTGATTAACGGAGCTTTAGCTAAAGTTATATAATCTTTTTTATTAATCTTGGAAGCTTGATCTATAATATTTGTTTCAATTGAAGAAGATAAATCGGCTTTAGCATTATCTATATCATCTTGAGAAACAATTTGTACAATACCAGAAACTCCTCCAGACATAGGTTCAGTAGATTTAGCATAAAATCCTTCATATCTAGCGGTACCCTTAAAACCTGGAATAGTAAATGTGGTTGGCGAAATATTATAATCAGCGCCAACAGTATCCGCAGAGACTTTAACTTTTATAGTCCCTGGAGTGTTTCCATTTTTACCAGGAACTGTCACACTTTCTCCAATTCTAAATATTTTTCCATCTGAAGTTTGAAATCTTGTATTTGTAATTAATATTTGAGAAGAACTGGAATAATTATTATAAATAGTAAGTTCACCAGAAGCTTTTTGATTTACTTCTTTTGGCTCAGATTTAAGAACAGTTTTTCCTAAAGTCGAACTGGCATAATCCATAACTATATCGTCTTTAAATATTAAGAAACTGCCAGATAGTTCGATATCAGCATATTTTGGATTAACAAAAAGTTTTGCAGTGTTAAAAAAGAAAGTCCAAGCTGCTAAACCACCGAGTACGAGCAATAAAAACACAAAGAAAAAAGCTTTTTTACCACTTTTCTTTTTTGAAATTTTCTTTCTATATTCTCTTACATTTTCTTCATTGTACTCTCTTTGATTATTATTACTAAAAAATTCACTTCTTTTAAGAACGTCAAACTCATCTCCAGTTCTTTCTCTTTTATATCCTCCTGGTTTAACATCAAAATGAGAAGAAGCTTTAATCATTGGCTTCCCTTCTCTAGTATATTCAATATCAGCAAATTCCTTTTTTCTAGGCAAAGGTGCTTCTCTTTGCCCAAAAGTCTCCTCTCTTTCAGAAAGACGAGAAAATCTATCTTGTTTTACAGACATCCTTTTTTCACTTTCACTAGATTTTGAATTGCGATATGGCCTTCGTATATCTCTCATATGATTTTGAATCTTCTTTATTATCTTTAATAATAACTTTATCCCTTAAATCCTCATTCGTTATACTTTTTCCAAAATGAGTATTGATATTAATGCGATTTATCTTTTTTATTATAACATGTATGCCTAGACCATATTGATGAGGCTCTAAATAAAACTGTGAATAAGTTCCTTTACGTTTTAAAAACTTTTCAAAGACACTTCCATATTTTTCAGTAGTTAAATAAAAAAAAGTTGGAATCCTGTCTAAAAGAGAAATTTTTTCTAAATTATAGACGATACCCCCTAGCCAATCATTCATAATGGCTTCACTAACTAAATTTTCAGAGATTTGATTTATACCTATATAAAATTCAGAAGTTGTAGCTAAAACATCATCTTTCCAAAATTGAACCTGAGTTTTATCATCAAAAACTTTGATATCTAAATATTTTCTCAAATAGTTTTCATTCATAGAAATATTTTAACATAAAATCGCCAACTTAGGCGATTTTATTTTTATTTTTTTATTCAAGAACCCCTTTAAATCTACGAACTCCAGCAGAGACAGCTTCTTGTTTGGAAATTCTGAAAGTTTTTCCTTTCATAAAATCTGTACTGTTATGAATATGTGGACCTCCACAAAGTTCTCTGGAATAAACTTCTCCACCTTCTCCAATCATATTATAGACTTTTACAATTTCTGGATATTTATCCCAAAAAGCTCCTGTCACTCCGCCTTCTCTAGCTTTTTCTTTTTCCATTTCTTCAATTACTGTAGTAAAGCCTTCTTCGATAGCTCTATTTACATAATTTTCTATAGCTTCAATTTCATCTTCTTCGACTTTTCTATCAAAAGTAAAGTCAAAGCGTAATCTTTCAGAATTTATATTACTTCCAGCTTGAGTTACATTTTCTCCTAAAACCTTTCGCATACCTGCAAGCATTAAGTGACAAGCAGAATGCAAAGCCGTAGTGATTTCAGATTGGTCAGCTAATCCACCTTTAAACATGCCTTCGCTAGCAGTTCGAGATAAATTTTTATGATTTAATAATTTCATATCAACTTCATACCAATCAATAGAAATGTCTCTCTCTTCAGCTTCTTCTTTTATGACTTCTTTAGGCAGACCATCTGATGTAATCATTTCAAAGACAATATCTGAAGATAATGTCTTAGTATAATTTTCCGAAATAGGTTGTCCTGGTACATAAGTACCTACTGCAATCCTTATTGCTTTATCAAACTTTTTCATAGCATTAGACAAAGTCTTTCGGAATTTATTTTCTTCTTTTTCAAGCTCAGATAAAATTATTTCTTTATTGCGAGAAAGATTGTCACCAAGATATTCTTCTGATCCTTTATAATTTTCTACAAAAGTCTCCCCTATTTGCTTTGTAAAATTGTCATGAATGTCTAATTTGTGTCCGGCGACAATTGCGCGACGAATAAGTCTTCTTACAAAATACATTTGATCTTTATTTCCAGGAACAACTCCGTCGCCAATTAAAAATGTAGCAGCGTGAATATGATCTAAAATTATTCTAAAAGAAGTTTCATTGCCAGTATATGTATGCTTAGAAAGATTTTCTAATATAGTTTTTGCATTACCAAAAATATCTAAACTGAAAATGTCGCTATCATCGATAGTTGCTGCTGCCATTCTAGTAAGACCCCCACCAAAGTCCACATTCTTTTGTAAAAGTTCTTCTAGTCCAACTTCCGTCTTTTTGTATTGAATGAAAACACTATTTCCAATTTCTACAAACCTTCCACAATCGCAATTTGGATGACATTCTTCATTTTTAAACTTACTATTTTCGTGAATTTTTTTCTCATTATTTGGATCGAAGTCGAAAAACATTTCAGAATCTGGTCCACCAGGCTCCCCTAAAGGCATATTTGCTGGAGCACCACTTCGGCTCCACCAATTTTTCTTATCATCATAGAAATAAATTCTATCTTCGGCCACACCATTTTCTAACCAATATTTTTTTGTTTCCTCATCTTTTGGAACGTTTAAATCTTCATTTCCAGAATAGCAAGAAAAATATAATCTGTTTTTATCTAAACCAAGACCAATTTCAGAATCAGTTAAAAACTTAAACATCCAGCCTACTTGCTCTTTTTTAAAATAGTCTCCAAAACTCCAATTTCCAAGCATTTCAAAAAAAGTTGTATGTCTATTGTCTCCTATTTCTTCTATATCTTGAGAGCGAAAACATTTTTGTGTGTCCGCGATTCTATTTCCGGCTGTATGTTTAGCTCCTAAAATATAATTAATCATTGGTTGCATTCCCGCAGCGGTAAAAAGAGTTGTAGGATCATTTTCTGGAACAAGCGAAGAAGATTGAACAATGGCGTGTCCATTACTCTTCATAAACTCTAAATATTTTTTTCGAATTTCATTTATTGTCATATTAGCTTTAAAAGTTAAACGATTTGAAAGCATTATAACATAAAGACTTTGTTAGAAAAAATAAAAATACGCCTTATTTGGCGTATTTTTAAGTTTTAAGAATTACATTTTTTCAAAGATTTTGTCTTCCGGAAATCTCCATTTTTTAAACTTGAGATGTTCATCTGTCTCATCTCTATAACCAATTGGCAAACACACAACTGGCATAAAGTCTAAATCCATATTTAAAATCTCTTTAGCTTTGACTGGATCAAATCCACCAACTGGGCAAGAGTCTATTTTTAATTCTGCACAGGCTGCGAGAGCAAATCCCAAGACAATATGGGCTTCCCTGGCAGACCATTCTGGAATTCTGTCAGCACCCAATTGCCCCGCAAAGAATTTAACTGATTTTTCATACTGAGAAATGTCTTTATCGTTTTTTCTAAACTCTTCGTCATTATTTGTCATATCCATAAACATTTCTTCTGTTCTATCCGCTAAATCTTTTCTAGCACAAAAGACAAAAATCCTATCCGCGGTAGACATTTGCTCTTGATCGAAAGAAATGGCTCTCAATTTATCTTTTAAATCTTGACTCACAACTTCTACGACATGGAACATTTGTACTCCGAGACTAGTAGGAGTCATACGAATAGCTTCACGAATCTTCTTCACATCTTCTTCTTTAACTTTTTTAGTTGTATCAAATCTTTTAGTAGCGTATCTCCAATTTAAATTTTCTAAAAATGACATAAATTTTTAATTAATTAACTTGATAATGGAAGTTAGCTGTTGCAAACTTCGTAACAAATATTAACCGGCTCGATTATCTTTTTAAGATTTTCTTTAAAAGAATTTACTCTCTCTTCAGTCCACCATTCATCTGGTGTACCATCGACAGCAGAATTTAAAAGCGAAGTAGAATTGTCATGAGCAATAATTTCTCCATTTTTTACAGCTGTAAGATCTGGAACAAAAATTCTAGGATTACCTTCCGTATCTTTGTCTAGATTTTCTCCTAAAAGAGCTACCATTTCTTGATATTCAGGAGTATTATCTGTTCGTATTTGGCGAACATTATAATAATAAATCTTCTCTAGATTTTGTTCTCTAGCAACCTCATCTAGATAAACTGTATATCTTTGACACCAAGGACATTCAGGAAAACCTAAATAAACCAATCCTGTTCCTCCTTTCAAAATATTAATAATTTCTTCTGCTGAACGATAAACAAAACGATTGTCAATAGCTACCCCAGGATACTCGGCTTGAAACTTTTGAGCATCAGAGAGTTGTGTTAATTCCCCAGTGGTGGTAGCTGTATTTGAGTTTGCTTGAAACTTATAGGCCGCCTTAAATAACCAATAAATACTTAAAAATAATACTAATAATAAAATCAAAATTAAAACTACTACATTTTTCTTTTTCATGATTTAATTGTATCACAGAAAAAATTAGATTTTTTGAATTGTTTTATCAAGAGGAAGCCTCCATTTTGGACGAGAACTAGTCTCATCACTCTCATCTCTATAGCCAACTGCTAAATAAGCAACTGGGAAAAAGTTTTCACCAGCTCCTAAGATTTCTTTAATTTGTAGAGGGTCAAATCCATCCATTGGACAAGCATCTATTTTTAATTCTGCACAAGCAGCTAAAGCAAATCCGAGAGCTATACCAAGATTTTTCTGGGACCAAGCTAAAAGATTGTCGTGGCTCTTAGAAAGTGCAAATCCCCGAACCATATCCTCATAGCCTTTTAGATTGTTTTCTCTAACTTCAGCATTTCCACCACTCATTTCAGTAAACATCTCTTCTACTCTATTTTCTCCATCAATACTTGCCAAAAATACAAAAACTCTATCGGCATCGGTGACTTGAGGTTGATTATTTGAAGCAGCTCTCATTTTTTCTCTAACTTCCCCATTTGTAACTTCAAGAATTTTATAAAGTTGCAACCCCATACTGGCAGGAGCTAGTCTAATAGCTTCTCTTATTTTTTGTAAATTTTCTTCACTTATTTTTTTAGTGGTATCAAATTTTTTTGTAGCGTATCTCCAATTTAAATTTTCTAAAAATGACATAAATTTTTATTTTGGTATTATTATTTTATATTTTATTTATAAAAATTGCTAACCTTCTCCAGTTTTTCTTAAATATTTCAAGAGAAATTTCTAAACTTTGCCCTTCTTCTTCAGTTTTTTTATCACTATCATTATAGACAAAAAATCTTCCTCCTTCTTCTTTTGCGCTAGTTAAAAGAATAGAGTGCGGTTTATTCTCTTCAGAAAAATCTTTTGGAACAGAAACTATGACAAGTCCTTTTTCTTCTTTCAAAAAATTAAATATTTTTTCTATTCCATATTCTGCTAAACTTTCAGCATACTCTGTCTCTTCGCCAAAAGGAATACTTTTAAATTCTTCAGCATAAGCTGCGAGTCCATGATTATGTGCTAAAACAGCAATTCTATCGTGCCTCCAAAAACCAGAATCACTAAAAGCTTTAATATTAATAGCTTCATTTAATAATTCGTCTAAAGATAAAGAAAAGTTTGTCTTTAAAGATTTCAAAGTCATCCATAAAGCTGAAACAGAGCAGCCTTTGTTTTTCCATTCTTCATCTTTAATATTTGTATGTTGTGAGCAAAAAAATGTTTTCATAATATTTTTTAAAAGTGTTTTTTAGAAAAAGTTCTTCCTGAACCTGTTTTTAAGTATACCTCAAAATTATATGCTTTATATTTATCATTAAAAGCGAAATAATTTATTAATTGTATAGGTCTTCTATCTTTTGTGGCGGTCACTTGCCCTTTTATATGTCTATTAATTCTTTCTTTCAAATTATTTGTGCACCCTGAATAATATCCATCTTTGCATTTTAAAATATATACATAATAAAACATATTTATATCAAGGTCGCCTTCGCAAACCACGGCGGGCTTTGCCACGCCATAGGTTCGCTTCGGCGAACCGAAGGCGGGTCCACGAGGATTCGAACCTCGGTCAACGGTTTTGGAGACCGCTATTCTACCACTGAACTATAGACCCAGTTTTTAGATTTTAACATGAAAATAGTAAAACAAAAAACCCTTCACTGTTTTAGTGCAGTGAAGGGAATTAAAAATATGACAAAATTGTCTGTTTGCGAGATTCACATCTGACAAACTTACGGCTTAATTAGAACTAATATAAATATAACACATTTTTCTTAAAAACACAAACTTAATTGTTAAAATAGAGTTCTTTAGTTTTTTCTAACATTTTCTCTAAACTAAACTCTTTTTTAACTTTATCTCTTGCCTCTCTTCCAAATTCCTCTCTCAGATTTTTACTTTCTATCAATTTTTCCAAAGCCAACTCAAAACCATTTATGTCTTTCGGTTTTATTAAAAATCCATTTTTATAATTTTCTACAATTTCACCAATTCCTCCTGTATCACTAGCAACCAAAGGCAAAGAATTCAACCCAGCCTCTAATAAGACATATGGCAAACCTTCTTTAATGGAAGGCATAAAATAAATATCAAAATCTTTTAGAAAATCGCTATGTTTTTCTCGATTGATATTTAGCTCTACAAAATCTTGCAAAGATAAATCTTTTATCATTTTTTCTAAATTAAATTTTTCATCACCACCAAAAGAAAAAATTGTATATTTAAAATTTTGAATTTTCTTCCTCATTTCTGAAATAGTTTTTATTCCATATTCAAATCCTTTATTTTTATGCAATTCTCCAATAGAAACGATCTTTACAATATTGGAACCTCTTTCTAAAGATAGATTTTCTGGAATTTCATTTAAATCGATACCATTGTGAATAGTAAAAATTTTATCTTTAACAAATAACCAGTCTTTAACATCATCAAAATCTTTTTTAGAAACACAAATTGTCTTATGGGAAAAAATAATTGTAAGCCAAGACAAAAACTTAATTATTAAAATTTGAAAAAATCCCCTTTCTTCGCGGAAAGGAAATCCGTGAGCTGTAAAAATAATTTTTTTAATTCCAGCCATTCTTCCAAGCAAAGATCCAAGTGCTCCAATCTTTGAACTATTTAAATGAATAATATCTGGTTTTTCAGTTTTAAGGGTTTTATAAAGATTTCTAAAAACTTTAATTTCTTTTTCTAAATTTACATCTCTTTCTAAATCAGAAATCTCTATAGTGCGAATATTTTTCTCTTTTAGTTTTTCAGCTAAAGCCCCATTTCCTCCAAAAGCGACCGAAACATCTTCTCCTAGCTCTTTTGTATGTTTAGCCAAATCAAAAACATATTTTTGTGCTCCACCCCAATTACTTTTAGTAATTATGTATAAAATTTTCATAATTTTTGAGAAAAAATTTAGCTTTATTTTTTTGGGATAAATTGTATAATAAACCTATAATTTAATATAAGTATATATGATTTCAACCAGAATCACAAAGAGGCTATTCATCGCTATTATAGATTTTTTGATTTTATCTTTCTCTCTCTATTTGGCTTTAGCTTTAAGAAATCTAGAATTTTTACCATTTGCTGAATATTTAAAAATCTTTAGACCCTTTCTTTTAATTATATTTTTAAACTTGCTTGTCTTTTATATGTATGGCTTCTACGACAAAATGACAGTCAAAATATATAAAGAATTAAATCAAAGAATTTTATCAAGTCAGATACTTTCTTCTGTACTCGGAGCAATAATTTTCTATACTGTTCCCCTTTTCTCTATTGCTCCAAAAACAATACTTATAATTTACATCGCCATTTCTAGTTTATTAATTTTTATTTGGAGAAGAAATGTTGGCAAACTTTTTAAAAGTACGGCTCAAAACAGAATTCTTTTAGTCGCTGAAGGAAAAGAACTCTCAGAATTAAAAAACGAAATAGAGCATAACAAAATCCTAAATGTGGAAAAAGTGGATTTTATAGACTTAAATGAAGATAGAGATTTAAATCTTTATACAAAAATAAAATCTAAAATTGAAGATGGAAAATTTAATATGCTAGCGATTAATATGCATCACCCGTATGTTAAAAATAGCATTTCTCTTTTCTATGAATTACTTTTAGAAAAAGTGTCCGTTATAAATTTTGCCGATTTATACGAAGATTTATTCCAAAAAATTCCACTTGATAATATCGACGCTGGCTGGTTCTTTAATAATCTTTACGGAAAGAAAAATAAATTTTACGAAAATGCAAAAAGACTCTTAGATTTATCTTTGTCTATTCCTATCTTTTTGATTTCTCTAGCTATTTACCCGATTATCTTTCTTGTTTTAAAAGCACAAGACGGTGGAAGCCTCTTTTATATTTCTGAAAGAATAGGTAAAGACGGACTTCCTTTTAAAGTCTATAAATTTAGAAGTATGACCGATCTTAAAAATAAAGACATAGATTCTAGCAGTAAAGATGAAGCAAAAAGAATTACAAAGTTTGGAAGCTTTTTAAGAAAAACTAGACTAGATGAACTCCCTCAACTTATAAATATTATCTCAGGAGACTTGTCTCTCATCGGACCTCGTCCAGAAGTTCCTCCTCTTGTAGAGGAATATGGGAAACAAATCCCTTTTTACGGGATTCGCCACACCGTTACTCCTGGCCTTTCCGGCTACGCCCAGATTTATCAAGAACAAAAATCTGTTCCAAAGTTTGGCATTGCGACCGATGCCACCAAAGACAAACTTTGTTATGATATTTTCTATTTAAAGCATAGATCTTTCTTAATGGATTTATCTTTGATGATTAGAACTGTCAAAACTCTATTAAGTAAGAGTGGGGTATAATGAAAATATGAATCCAAAAGTCTCAGTAATAATGCCAGTCTATAATGGTGAAAAGTTTTTAGGAGAAGCCATAGAAAGTGTACTTAATCAGACTTTCAAAGATTTTGAATTAATTATTGTAAATGACGGCTCAAAAGATAATTCTTTAAATATTATTAAAGAATATGGGAATAAAGATAATAGGATAAAGATAATAGATCAAATAAATCAAGGTGTTTCTGTGGCACGAAATATTGGTATTAAAAAAAGTTCTGGTGAATATATAGCTTTTTTAGACTCTGATGATATTTGGGTAGAAGAAAAATTAAACATACAGTTAAACAAGTTTGGATCTGACAAAGAATTAAAAATTTGCGGAACTTGGGCAAGTGTTATAGATGAAAAAGGTAAAGAAATTAAAAAATTTACCTATCCACCCTTAGAGGATAAAAAGATAAAACAATCTTCTTTTTATAAACATCCTTTTATAACTTCTTCTCTAATTCTCAAAAAAGAAATTTTAGAAAAAAATAACCTCTTCAAGGTTGGTACTCATTTAGCTGAAGATTATGAATTTGTCACTAAATATATTTATAATAATAAAGCAAAAAATATTGATAAATATTTAATTAAATATAGAATTCATACAGCAAACTCTAGTAGTAAAAATTTAAAAACGAAGCTAAAAATGAAACTTGCTGCCGTCAAAATGAGAATATTAGCAACACAAAGATTAATAAAATCTATTTTCTAATCTAATCCAATCGTGAGGACAAACGTCTTTTGTATCAACCTTAGTTCTCATCCATTTTTTAGGAGCAATTACAATTTTGCTTGGATTATTATTCAACCAAGCCGCCCACCAAGAAAAGGAAGAATTAGCAATTACATTATATTTACATTTACTTATTAAGTACAAAGAATCTGTGGCTATTATATCTTTTGAGACAAATACCAATTCTCCAAAATCTTTTAAAGAATCTAAGTTTTCTCTACACCACTCAACATCATCTGAAAAGATAAAAATCTTAACACCTTCTTTCAAAAGTTTCTTTTCTTTTACAACATATTTAACAGCTTCTATAAAATACTCTATGGACAAAAGCCCATGATGATTTCGTATTTTAGGATTGTTAGCATAATCCCCTCTTCGCACATTTACAGAAATAGAGTTTTTGGAAAATAATATCTGATTCAAAAACTGTTTGGCTAAATCAGAATCTTCTCGGATTTCGATTCTATTTTTTAGAGTAAATTCTTTCCTTATAATATATTCGATGTCTTTAAAATATTTTTCTGACTGCCAAAAACCTATTAAATAATTGCCGTCTTTTGGATTCAAAAACTTTTTATAAAAAACAAAAGCTGATTCATTTTTAAATCTTCTCAAAATTTTTCCAAAAAATGTAGCCTTGAAAGGTGTAGGAGAAAAATCTTTTTTAAAGCTTTCGTTTATATTAAATTTGTCCAACTCATATCCACGAGGAGTATCACCCCTTTTTACTCCACCTAGAGAATAGTAAGAGAGGTCTAGAATTATTTCTTGTCTTGTTTTTTCTTGTAAATATCGAGCTAAAGCATATTGGAACATTTGGTTACCTAATCCAGCTTGAATTTTTACTTTTATCATATTGTCTAATTTTTTATAAACCAAAAACACCCGCAGGCATATTTTTCAGCTTCGACTAATTTAGGATCTGCATTTATAATCAAACCTCCTTTATCTGCTGATTCTGGTATTAAAGAGAATTCTTTTAGTGTAAATTTATCAAAATATGAGATTATTTGCTCATAAGAGTATACCCGGTGTGCATTAAATTCAATTTTAGCTCTA
Organism: Candidatus Elulimicrobiales bacterium; assembly: GCA_034927475.1. Classification (GTDB taxonomy): domain Bacteria; phylum Patescibacteriota; class Minisyncoccia; order Phycocordibacterales; family UBA5272; genus UBA5272. The sequence goes on along the minus strand of JAYFPW010000002.1, from coordinate 79,787 downwards.
CCTATAGGGACCACAAATAAAAGATTTCCCTTTGGCTCCACAACTCTCTTTAATTCTGAAATAGCCCTTAAATCACCTTCTGGATCTATGGTGTCCCCATACCTACCAAGTCCTATATGTTCAACTGTATGCATACAAGAAATTGATTTAAGAGAATTTGACTCAAAAGGAAGATTATAAAGATTACCTTCTAAACTTTTTAATCCGGACAAATGTAGATCTGCTGGACGATAATCGTAAAAATCAATATCAATAAAAGAAGAGAGTATTCCTGAAAAATATAAACTAGAAGAAATATCTATATGCTTAATAGGATTAATTTCTTTTATTTTTCTAGCTGCCCATGCAGTATGGTAGACGTAATGTCTATCGAAACCAGTTTTTATGGTCTTATCTTTTATTTGAGGATAAAAATCTTTTATTTTTAAATTAAATCTCTGATTCTTATCCTTTTTAAGATAGCTTAAATAGTCCTTTATGATAAAAGGAGTTTGTAATATTTTAAATAAAAATTTAATTATCTTTTTCATACTTTATCTTTTTAAAATAAAAAGAAAATAAACCTGTTACATATTTAAAAACCAATGAAATTTTTCCAAAAAATGGTTGTTTATATTTGGAGCCGATGGATATCATTTCTTTTAACCCATTTGTTATACCTTTTAAAGATTGAGAAGCACCCATATCCTCTTTTAAATAGTATCCGAAAACTTTTTCTGAATAGTCTATCTCAGGATTCATTTTTAAAACTTTCAACCAAAAATCATAATCTCCCGCAATTTTATACTTAGTATTAAAACCTGAAACATCATTCCAAAGTTTTTTCTTAAAGAAAACCCCAGGCTGAAGTGGTATACTTCCAGTATTTTTCATAAGAGCCTTCTTAAATGAAAAAGGTGGATTGGATCCAAACTGTTTTTTTTTATGTTTAGAGATAAACTCAATATATCCACAAAATATATCAACTTCTGGATTTCTTTTTATTTTATCTGAAATAAAACTACATATATCATTTGGATAATAATTATCAGCATCTAGCCAAGCCACATATTCCCCTTCTGCCAAAGCAAAACCTTTATTCATCGCTTCCGCTATCCCAGAATCTTTTTCTGATACCCATTTCATTCCGTATGTACTTTCATATTTTTTTATAATCTCTAAAGTCTTATCCTTGGATTTTCCGTCTATAATTATGTGTTCAATATTAAAACAATCTTTTTGATTTTTAACACTTAAAATACATCTCTCTATGGTGTTTTCAGAGTTAAAACATGGTGTAATTATAGAGATAAGTGTTTTCATTTATTTTTTTATAGCTATAATATGGTATGCAAACTTAGGATTTCTATAAACCACAGACTGAGTTATATCAGCTATAAAATTTCCCAAAGTAGCTGGTTTTATTTTTGGAACCCACAACTCTTTTCGTAAAGATTTTAAACCAGACAATCCAAAACACTTAAAACCTAACTCTTCAAGTTCTTTTACCGTCCACCCCGAAAGATGTTTTTGATAAATATTTTCATCATAAATGTCTTGTTCCACAAAATCATTAGGAGTGATAATTATTATTTTTTTTGCTATTTTTTCTAATTTTGGTAAAAAATTATAAAAATCTTCTTTTCTAATATGTTCAATAATATCTATCATAACAGCGCAATCAAAACTATTGTCCGGAAAATCAATATCTAAAATATTTTTCTCAATTATTTCAGTGTGAATTTTCTCAATATTAATATTCCTTTCTATGTAAGGACGAAAAAGATCTACGCCGACAGAATATAATTCTAAATCTGGATTTTTCTTCAACATCTTGAGGGGAGAATGTGGTCCGCAGCCCAAATCTAGAACCTTATCCCCTTTTTTAATCTCTCTTCTTAACACACGCTCTATAATTTGATCGGTTGTTGGAAATATGTGTCTGATATTTTTTTTCAAAAAATTTTTCATAGTTTTATTTATTTAATAATATCTTTTTTAATCCCTCATCCAAACTATTTAGATATTTCCAGTGTAAATATTTATTACTCTTACTTGTCGAAAGGCTAAATCTAAACATTTCTCCTTTTCTGTCTTTTTGATAGGTCGGTTTTGATTTTTTGTTTAAGATTTTACAAATTTTAGAGTATAGAGAATTTAAAGTTGTCTCGACTCCTGTCCCTATATTAAAAATAGGGGTCACATTTTTATGGGGTTTATATTTTAACGCTAACATATTGGCTTGAATAACATCTTCTATATACACATAATCTCTAGTTTTTTTACCATTACCATAAATATCAGCAGATGTTCCAGCTTTTATGTTTCTAATATAGTCTGCCATAGCTCCACCAACCTGTCTTGGACCGTAAACAGTAGCATACCTTAATATGACATATTCAATATTGTATGTCATACAAAAAAATTCAACATATTTTTCCATTGCAGATTTGTTAATAATATAAGGATTCTCCGGTATGATTGGAGCAGATTCAGGTGTTGGAAATTTAGTTGTATTTCCATAAACAAAACCAGAGGATGCTGCTATTATTTTTGAAACTTTATTATTTTTTGCATTGACTAAAACATTAAGATTACCCACTAAACTTTGTATATCAAACATTGGGTCTTCTATAGATTTTGGAACTTTTGTATTACATGCTAAAAGAAAAACAACCTGTGGCTTTTCTTTTTCAAAAACATTTTTTATTTTTTTATCATTTATATCTAATTTATAAAAAACTGCTTTTGGGTTTATATTTTGTTTGAGCCCTGTACTAAGATTGTCCACAATAACCACTCTGGCACCTAAATCTATTAATCTATCAACTAAGTGGGAACCAATAAAACCAGCTCCTCCTGTAACCATTATTTTTTTACCTTTGATGTCGTCTTTCATAAATTATATATATATTCTTTATTTTTCCTATCAAATAAATATCTTTATCTCTCAAAACATATTTAAGTTTTTAGTTTTTACTATTAATCTCCCCAAAAAGTCTTATACTTAACCTTAAAAGGTTTTAAATAAGAGAAAAATGCTAAGATGAAGAATGGTAAAGTTTTTATTGGAGATTTCAAAAACCTTTTCAACCTACTATGATTTAGTTTGTATAACTCATAATTTTTTAAAATCTTTTTTTTAACATCTTCCTTTTTGTATAGATCCATACTTTTATATTATTTTTTAATTCTTATCAAAATTGTGGAAATAACATTATTCGCAAACCTTAATATTATAGCTACGATTATAGCACCCCAAAGACCAAAATACATAGCAGAGAAAAATAAGGAAGCTAAACCTAAAACTAAAGTGGAAATTTGAATTGTATTTAAAAGCTTAATCTTTCTAATCTCATAAAGATATTGATAGGCTGGATAAAAAGCAATGGAAAGTATGGAGAGAGAATATACCACTGCAAATTTATAAGAAAAAAGATATTTTGCAAATAAAAATTTATATACAAAAGGAAGCGTGGCCATTGTGGCGAGCATAGCTAAAAGAGCAAACCAAAAATATTTTCTTGATAAAGAATTTGCTAATTTGATTTTCTCAGTATTTGAAACTTTATCTCTAGTCATGCGAGAAAAAATTAATGTGGCTTTGGCTAAAGGAGCAGAGACAATACCGTAAATAAAATCTGCAAAAGTAATAGCTAAAGAATAAATAGCGTTGGCTTCGGCACCGAGTCTATTAAAGACAATGGCACTACTTCCATTTACACTGAGATTTCCTAGTGCTCCATTAAAAGAAAGAGCTAAAGATTCTTTTTTATAATTATTTTCTCTCTCTTTAGAAAGCTCATTTAAAATATTTTTATTTTGTAAATTTAATTTCTTTTTTACATAATGAAAAGCAAATATTCTAAATAAAAATTGACAGAAAAAGAGAGTGATAAATACAAAATATAGATTTTGAGTGAGATAGGCAACTAAAATCGGGGGAAAAAAAGAGACAAAATAATTAATCACAGCTAAAAGTGAATGCAATTTATAATGCCCTCTACCAGAGACAGCTACCATATAAAAATCATATAAATCTACAAAAAGATGAGAAAAAATAGTGATTAAAAATAAAGTACCGAGAAAATTATTACCCATTATAAAATAGTAAGCAGAAATGATAATAGAAACTAATACAGGTATCCAGCGCAAAATTCTTCTATATTTAAAACCAAGATGAAAAAATTCATCTTCCCCTCTTTGCATATTTAGAGAAGCAATATTGTAAAAACCACTAAGCCCTGTGACAGCGACAATACCATATACTGAAAGTATATATTTATAAAAACCATAATCTGTAATAGAAAGGACTTTAGCTAAAAGGACAGTGGTGATGAGAGACATGGGAGCAATAATCAATTGCTGAAGCAAAAGCCAGCCTGCGCCATCTTCTTTCTCAAATTTACTTTTAACAAAAATATGAGATTTGTCTTTGTATTTTCTAATAGCTTCCATCATAAATATTAATCTATTCTATCACACTTAGGAGAGCTTCTCCTTGACTATTCTAGCCCCAAAAATTCATCTTTAAACTTATCTGGATGAGCAGTTCGGCCATATCTACTCATACCAACACACATACCAAGAGCCAGACTTTCCGCCAAGAGATGTGAGCCTCCGTGGCTCATAAAAGGTAAAGGAATACCGGTGACGGGAAGAATACCGATATTCATACCAATATTAAATGTGGTTTGAGTGACTAACCAAATACAAACCCCAAGTATAAAAAGAGTTTCGAAATTGGAGTTGCCTTTTTGACTTTTTTTGACTAATCTATAAATGATAATGCTAAATAAAGTGAAAACTATCATAGCTCCGACAAATCCCCATTCTTCAGTAAAAGAAGCAAAGATAAAATCTGTCTCATGTTCTGGAAGGAAACCTAAGCGAGATTGAGTGCCATAGCCAACACCTTTTCCAAAAGCTCCACCAGAGCCTACAGCGATAATAGATTGATAAGCATTCCAACCAGTGCCTTGCAAATCGTGAGTTGGATTTATAAAAGTTATAATTCTATTTTTTTGATAAGGTAAAAGATAAAAATTCCATAAAAGTAAGCCGGCTATGAGAGCAATACCCGAAAACCAGAGTATGTGTTTCTTTGAAAGACCAGAGACTAAAAGCATTCCAAACCAGATCACACATAAAACTATAGCTGTACTCAAATCTGGCTGAAGAACAATAAGAGTAACTGGAATAATTAAATAGACTAAAGAAAGTAAAATATTTTTAACATTTGCAATAGCTAAGTGTCTTTTAGAAAAGAACTTTGCTAAAAGTAAAATAAGCACAACTTTCATTGGTTCTGATGGCCCGATAAAAAATTCTCCTAAATTAAACCATCTATTTCCCCCTTTAGAAACATATCCAAAAACAAAAATTAAAGCTAAAAGGAGAATCATAAACCCATAAATACCGATAAGAATATAAGAATTTTTTAAGGTACGATAATCAAAAAAAGAAAAGACTATATAAACAGAAAGCGCAATTACTATTAAAAATAGCTGCCTCCAAAATACTCCTCCAAAAAGCTCAGAAGAAGTCATAGACAAAAGACCAAAACTCATTAAAATAGCCATGCAAGAGAAAATAACCCAGTCTACCTGTTTAATTTTCTCTAAAAAAGAGCTAAATTTGGAAGTTTTTTTAAAGACATTCATGAAAATCTATCTAATATAAGTGTCTGGAGTTACTATTGGATAAACCTCTACTTGAGGATTTTCTATTTCGAGTGGTATTCTCCAGGTAAAACTAAGTTGTGTTGTGGCTCCAGGACCTATGTCTCGAATCAAAGTCTCATTTGCAGCTATAGCGTTCCCCTTATCATCGTTTAAAAGTACTCTAACCGGAACATTTTTAAAATTTGCTCTGGTTGTATTTTGAAGATAGACTGTTAATTGTGTAATATTATTCTTTTCTCTTTCATATAAATAATCTTCTACTCTAAAAAAACTATTTTTATAAATTTCATCTACTCTAATCCAAGGCCTGCTTAAATTTGACACATCAAAAGATATTCTCGAAAGAGCATTTCCTGTACCAGCAAAACTTATTGGAATATTTTGCATAATAATTGGAAAAGCTTGACCTGTTGGCAGGCTAGAAGTTCCGTAAAAAGTATGTATTAAAGAACCAGCTTTATCATAAAGTGAAAAACTATAATCTAAAATACTACCTTCAATATTTTTATCAGCATTTGGGTTTTGCACAAAAGCCACTAAATCGTATAAATTTTCTTCTGATTCTATAAATCTAGTAAATCGTATTTCAAGAGGCAAAACTTTGTCATTACAAACCATAGCACAGCTTCCACCGCAATCTATTCCGTCTTCATCTCCATTTTGCTCCTGATCGAAACAATTTGGAGCTGGATTAATATAGGGATACAATTTAAAAACTAAAAAAGCTAATAACAGAAAAGAGCCAATAAAAATAAAGATACTTTTTCTTCTAGTTCTCCAAGTGCCTTGCATAATAAGTTAATTCTACCATAAATCTATAAACTTTTATAAAAATAAAAAACACATTTTATTGTGCTTTTTATGTTAGAAAATTAATTTTAAATTAATGTAAAATTATTTTTTAGTAAAATCTTTTTCGATTTTATCAATAGCTCTCGCTGCAGCTTCTTTTCCTCCCAAACCAAAAGCTAAACCTAAAGCGAGTGAAATTGCTCCGATGAATCCGATAAAGATAGCGTTGGTAAAGGTAGTAACGATATCTAATTGATTTAAAGCTGCAAGAACCGCTGTAAGCATAATTGCATATCTAGCAATTGTGCCAGCAATAGAAACCTTAAGACCTGCTGCTCTTACTGAACCATCGATAAGTTTTTCAACAAAATTAGCAAGAACTGTACCGATGACAATAATAAAGCCTGCAATAAATACAGAAGGAAGATAATTAAGAATACCAATAAGGAAAGAGGATACATAATGAAGCCCAAATACATTTGCTGCAGCTAACGCAAAAGCGATAATCACTGTCCAGCGAACAATTGCTCCAAAAATTACTCCTAAAGATAATCTGTATCCGGATTTTCTAGATAAACGATTTAACCCCGCTTTACCAAAAAAGTTATCTAAACCAAGAATATCAAAAATGTGAATAGTTGCTCTACCTAAAATTACCCCAAACAACCATCCGATTAATAAAATAAGAACACCGATAAGAAAATTAGGAAGAAAAGCTACCATTTTTGATGAAACAGTAATAAGCTCTTGTCCTAAAATATTAATATATTGTTCAAACATATTTTTTAAAATTTTTATAATTTAAAATTAATTTATAAACTTGCCTTAACTCTTAAATTATATCATTATAAAAAGCACAGATTAAAATCTTATCCACAAAAGACAAAAATATATATTTATAAGATTAAATTTTATCTGAAAGTTTATCTATTAAAGTAATTCTTTGACTGTCTAAAACTAAATGTAAAAATCTATCAAACATTTTCTTTCTATAATTAAATTCTTCAATGTCCATTATTAAAACTTTAAGTTTAGAAGCAAAAGTCGCGTCGAGTTCAGCTGTAATTTTATTGGCTTCTTTTGGCTTTAAAATATCAACTACCACCAAAATATCAAGATCAATATCCGTGTCTTCAATAAATACACCCGTTAAAGAGAAAAGTTTAATTCTTCCGATTTTTTTAAATTTATCGAGAATTATCTTTTTATTGAGATTTTTTAAATCAAAAACTAAATTATACAAAGCTTCTTTATACTCAAAATTTTGATTAAATCTATAAACACTAGTATTTTTTTCCAATCTTCTTTCTAAGAATCCTGCTCCAGCTAAAAATAGAAGGTCTTTTTTCAATGGATCTCTTCTAGTTTTAGTATTAAATTCCACATCGTCTATACTGAAAGATTCTTTATCATTAACCAAAAAAAATCTTAATACTTTAAGTCTAACATCACCATTATTTGCTTGAAAAATTTTTACTAATGAGTCCATATTTCTTATTCTGTTATATTAAAATACTAGCATTATCTCTATTTAAAATCAAACCTTGAAAAATAAGGAAATATGTTTTAAAAAATAAAAAACACCCTAAAATTAGAGTGTTTTTTAGTGTTTTTTGTCTACAGAATTAGTTTAGAGCAACTTTAGCTCCAGCTTCCTCAAGAGCTTTCTTTAGAGCTTCAGCTTCATCTTTCTTAACGTCTTTCTTTAGGTCTACAGGAGCTCCATCTACGAGGTCTTTAGCTTCTTTAAGTCCAAGACCAAGAGCTTCTTTTACAACTTTCATAACTGCAATTTTTCCTTCACCTGCATTTTCAAGGTGAACTGTATAGGTAGATTTTTCTTCTGCTTCAGCTCCTCCTGCTGCGCCTCCTGCTGGAGCTGCGGCAACTGCTGCTGCAGATACACCAAATCTTTCTTCAATAGCTTTTACTAATTCATTTAATTCTAGAACTGACATTCCGTCAATTTTATCTAACAAATCTTTATATTTTTCCATAATTTTAAATTTTACTAATTTTATAATTTATATTTTAGAGAAGCAAAATGATTTTTTGAAGCTTTCGCAAAGCGGGGCCTGCTTCATAAAAATTATTTTGATTCAGTTTTAAAAATTCTTTTACTTTTTCTTTGCTACTTCATTTATACCAATCGCCAATCTTTGCATTGGAGATTTAAATAAGAAGGCAATTTGAGAAATAAGAACTTCTCTTGAAGGAATGGTAGCGATTTCCATCATACTCTTTTCATCTTTAAATACACCATCAAAAATTCCTCCAATAATAGAAAAGATTCCCCTGTGTTCTTTACTAAAATCATTTGCGATTCTAGCAGCAGCTAATAAATCTTCTCCAGCCACAACAGCCATTTCTTCTCCGATTTCTGGTTTTTCACCATCAATTTTTTTGTCGGAAAGAGCTCTATCCCAAAGAGTTTTTTTAACTACATTATAAGAAATCCCTTCTGCAAAAAGTTTCTTTCTTAAAGCTTCTGTGTCTTTAACATTTAAGCCTTTAAACTTTACATAAACTAAAGTTTTAGCTTTGTCTAAAATACCAGAATACTTTTTAATTAATTCAGATTTTTTATCTTTACTTAATGCCATAATATTTTTACAGAAATCAAAACAATTTTTGAAAGCCTTCGCTTGCGGGGTTAGCTTTCTAAAAATTAGTTTTGATTTCTGATATTTTTATTTTTATAAACAAAAATCTCTCAACCAAAGAGATTAGAGAGATTTAAGGTAAACACTGGCAAAATGCCTAAGTTCGACCTCCGTGAGTTTGTATTTTAAGAGCTATATTTGCTCACTCACTTCTTTGGTTTACGAATATAAATATATCATAAAAATTTGATTTCACAAAATCAAAAACACCCTGATAAATCAAGGTGTTTTTGAGTAGAGCACATAAAGTCAAATTGCTTCAAATTTAAGTACTCTGTTCTCCCGAAAAGCTACTCTTGCGCGGACGCTACCATCGCTGAGTGAAGTCTTCACGATCCAGTTCGAAATGGGATGGTGTGTTACCCTTCATCTGAATCGGGAGAACAGAATACTCAAATCTTTTGATTTGAGTTTAGAATCCTGTATTAGATCGTCGGATGCTTAATGTCGTTAAATCGCCAACGCAAGTTAAAATTAAAGAAAAATTTTGATAGAATTTTTCTATTAATCTTAAGAATTGTTAACTAGATATTAAGCACACCGACGTGGCTTTTTAACTCCTGAATCCTAAAAATTAAAGAAAATTAATTAAAAATCAATCAAAAATAATTTTTAGGATACAAGAGTTAAGTCTGTAAAAACATGATAAATATATTTCCTGATAAGAATCGGGTTATTAGTAATCCTCAGCTGAGTACATTACTGTACTTACACTTAGATCCTATCAACGTAATCATCTCTTACGACCCTCATAGAATACTTATCTTGAAGTTGGCTTCGTTCTTAGATGCTTTCAGAACTTATCCATTCCCGACTTGGCTACTGGGCGATCCAACTAGCGTCAGAGCCCACACACCAGAGGTCAGTTCATCTCGGTCCTCTCGTACTAGAGACAAATCTTCTCAATATTCAAGCGCCTGCAGTAGATAGGAGACCAACCTGTCTCACGACGGTTTGAACCCAGCTCGCGTATCTTTTTAAATGGCGAACAGCCATACCCTTGGGAGCTTCTTCACCCCCAGGATAAGATGAGCCGACATCGAGGTGCCGAACTCCACCGTCGCTATGGACGCTTAGGTGGAACTAGCCTGTTATCCCCGTGGTAGCTTCTATCCGTTAATCTTCAACCGCATCTAATGCGAATTGTCGGTTCACTATGTTCTACTTTCGTATCTGCTCGACATGCCCGTCTTACAGTCAAGCCAGTTTATGCCATTACACTATCGGCACGGTTTCCATTCGCGCCTAACTGACCTTAATAAACCCCTCCGTTACCTTTTAGGAGGGTACCACCCCAGTAAAACTCCCCACCAGATACTGTCTCTAAACGTTTTTTCCGTTTAGGTTAGTGTTTACCAAGATGCAGATGGCTATTTCACTGTCGACTCCATATAAACCAAAATCTATACTTCAAAGTCTCACCACTATTCTACGCAACAAATTAATAAACACAATACCAAGCTAGAGTAAAGCTCACGGGGTCTTTTCGTCTATCTGCAGGTAGGCGGCATCTTCACCGCCACTGTATTTTCACCGAGCTACTCCCTGAGACAGTTCCCCAGTCATTACACCATTCGTGCACGTCTGAACTTACCAGACAAGGAACTTCGCTACCTTAGGACGATTATAGTTATCGCCGACATTGACGGGGGCTTATATCAGTCAGCCACATGGTGAACTCAAAATAAATTACGAATAATAAATTTCAAGATCACCATGTGACCACCGATATTTGACCTTCCCGCATTGGTCAGGTGTCACCCCATATACATACTCTTACGAGTTCGCATGGAGCTGTGTTTTAGATAAACAGTTGCCAGAGAAACTTTCACTGCGGCCTGTATTGCTACAGGCAAGCCTTATTGCTAACTTACGGCTGCTTTTTTGCCTAGTTCCTTAGGGAGAAATCACTCGTTCGCCTGGGTCTACTCGACCTGAATACCTGTGTCGGTTTGCGGTACGGTTTGATATAAACTTAAGTATTGTCACATTTGTGAATAATATTTCATAGATGACTAGAAACATTATTCACAAGACAATATCTACTATTCAGTAGATGTAGAAACTTTTCTCGGCACCGTGCTCCTCTATCTTCACCAGTATTGCTACAAGCTTCGCTTCATAACTCTCAGTATTCGAGAACTGATTTACATGCTCTCGCTAATCATTACAAAGACCTCAATCTGATAAGAGGCATAGAGTACAACAATGCGTCATTCCATCACATTTATACCAAGTTAAGGAATATTAACCTTATGTCCATCGGGTCCGGCGCATTGCCATCCCCTTAGGCTCGACTAACCCTTCGCTGACAATCATTGCGAAGGAAACCTTATTCTTTCGGCGTGGAGGGATCTCACCTCCATTGCGGTTACTTGTGCCAACATTCTTACTTCCACACGCTCCACGATGGGTCACCCCTTTCGCTTCAACGCAGAGTGGAACACTCGTCTACCGATTGTATGCGAACATACAATCCCTAAACTTCGGTGATATGCTTGAGTCCCGATCATCTGCGGCGCAGAGTCTCTCGATGGGTGAGCTGTTACGCTTTCTTTCAATGATGGCTGCTTCTAAGCCAACATCCTCATTGTCAATGAAACTTCACATCCTTGCTTACACTTAGCATATACTTAGGGACCTTAATTTTAGATCTGGGCTGTTTCCCTTTAGACCACCGGAGCTTCGCCCCCGGAGTCTGACTGCCAGGCTGATAATCTTTGGTATTCGGAGTTTGATAGGTATTGCCGTGTTTCCACTAGTCAAGACCTTCCAGTGCTCTACCCCCAAAGGGACCACCTGACGCTATTCCAAAAAATATTTCGACGAGAACCAGCTATTACCGAATTCGATTAGCTTTTCACTCCAACCCACAAGTCATCCAAAAGAGTCGCACAACTTATTGGTTCGGGCCTCCACTTGTCTTTCGACAAGCTTCACCCTGCTCATGGGTAGCTCATCCGGCTTCGGGTCCTTATTACTCAACCTTTATTTCGCGCTATTAACACTCGCTTTCGCTTGTGGCTCCACAACTTTATGCTGCTTAGCCGGCTGGATAATAAGACTCGTTGGCTCATTCTTCAATAGGCACGCAGTCGAGGAACAAGTCCTCTCCTACTCTTTGTAAACATAAGGTTTCAGTTCTATTTCACTCCCTTTCCAGGGTTCTTTTCACCTTTCCCTCGCGGTACTAGTTCACTATCGGTCTCAAGAAATATTTAGCCTTACCGGTTAGTTCCGGCAGATTCATCCGAGCTATTCGTGTCTCGAACTACTCAGGACAAGAGATAAAAGAGAGTTGAAGATTTCGATTACGGGACTATCACCCTCTGTGGTGCTACTTTCCAATAGCTTAACCTATAATCAACTTTTGTAACTCCTCTAGATAATTCTACATCTCAAGCCTACAACCAACTTTGTATTACTACAAAGAATTTGGGCTCCTCCGTTTTCGCTCGCCGCTACTTGCGGAATAAACTTTGTTTTCTTTTCCTCTGGGTACTAGAATGTTTTACTTCCCCAGGTTTGCCTCTAAAGATATGCTCCCTAGATTCCTGAACATTACTTCAGGAGAGTTTCCTCATTCAGAAATTTCCGGATCGAAGGTTATTAGGCACCTCCCCGAAACTTATCGCAGCCTGATCACGTCTTTCATCGCTTTCTTGAACCAAGGCATCCACCTTATGCTCTTATATTTCCTATCAGGAAATATATTTACCATTTCTCTTCATCTACACCGCTGCAGATTAAAGAGTGTTTTTTATTTTACAGTTTTTTTACCTTTATATAATTTTTATATAATCTATATACATCATCTGAAAAGACCCCAAAATATTGAGATATTAAATTGATGATGCTACAGGATTCTGTTGACAAAATACATTCTAAATTTTTTTAAATAAAAACCGCTTTTAAGCGGCTACTAAAAACACTTTTTTAGGAGCTGCTTATTTTTCTTTGTTTTTATTAAACATAATTTAGGTTTATCTATATTAGCACAACAAAAAAAATAATGCAAGCTAGTCGCATCATTTTCTTTAAAACCTTTAACCTTTTAATAATTGTTTAATTTTTAGACATTAACTACTGGCTGAGCAGATTCATCACTACATAAAACAACCATTAAATTACCAACGATTTCCGCCTTCTTTTCTTCAGAAAGAGTCACTGTTTTATCTGCATCAATTTTTTCTAAAGCCATTTTTACCATACCGACAGCTCCTTCTACAATTTTCTCACGAGCTGCAATAATTGCGTCGGCTTGTTGTCTTCTTAGCATCACGGCTGCAATTTCTGGAGCATAAGCTAAATAGTTAATTCTCGCTTCTACAATTTCAATTCCAGCAATAGTAAGTCTCTCCCCTAATTCTTTTTCTAGAATTTTATTAATTTCTTCTCCATCAGATCTTAAAGTTAATCCTTCTAAATCTTTTTCTTCAGATTGATCATATGGATACATTCCAGCCACTCTTCTTAAAGCTGCATTTCCTTGCACTCTCACAAAATGTTCATAAGCTTTCATTCTATCAATTCCGAAACTTGGTACAGAACCATCTTTTGGATTTCCACTAGAAACCATTACCGTATTTGAAGCACTATCGATTTCAAAAATGGCTTTATAGGTATCACTAACTTTCCAAACTACTACTGAACCAATCATAATCGGATTTCCAGATTTATCATTTACTTTAATAGGTTCAATATCAAGATTTCTAGCTCTTAAAGTCAATTTCTTTTTAGATAAAAATGGATTTACCCAGAAAAATCCAGTGTCTTTAATTGTACCCACATATTTTCCAAAAAATGTTAGCACTCTGGCTTCATTTGGCTCATTTAAAGTAAAACCTTTCCAAGAAAACATTACTATGAAAGTTACAAGCACAAAAAGTAGAAACCAGCCTCCCATTAAAGCAATTAGGAAGAAAAAGCCTAAAATCAAAAGATCGATAAATAACATGGCTATTCCTCCCATTTTAAAACCGTCAAAATTTTTTTCCATATTGAAATAAGTTAATTAAACTAATAATATCTACTCTTTTATTATATGCTACTTTTTTTACTTCGGCAAATAAGTTGCTGGATTTAAATAACCTTCTGTAGGCGCATATGGCATAACAATATATGTTCCACAAGTTTTACTTTTGTACTCTGTTGGGCCAAAGATTTTTACAGCGTCTGCAGCAAAAACAGTAAAGTGAAGATGTGGACCAGTAGAATAGCCAGTATTTCCAGATAAACCAATCTGTTCTTTTACGCCGACTTTTTGTCCACTAGAAACAGTAATAGATGAAAGATGGGCATAAAGTGTCGCTAAACCATTATCGTGTTTTATCAGTACCCATTTTCCATATGAGGCTCCCTTACAAGCTATATCTGTATCACCCGTACCAATAACAGTGCCGTCTGCTGCAGCATAAATTGGATTCCCGACAGCAATTCCAAAGTCCATACCATTATGCCCTTTTCCGTTATAAGCTCCAGATTGTGCAAATTCCGTATTTCCAAAATACTGAGTAATTACAACTTTATCTAAAGGCCAAACAAGAGCCGAACCTGTCGGAAGCTTAGTTCTATCTAAACTATATTTTATTTTTGCTTCAAAAGAATTTACTTCGTCTTGTAAAGCTTGCACTTTCGCTTTTCTATCAGCAATAATCTTTTGATATTCTTTTTCTTGATTTTTTGTTTGAGTTAATAAAGTCTTTTGCTCTTTTTGACTTTGTGCCACAAGATCTTCTCTGGTGTTTAAATTCTGAGATAAATTATTTAATTCATTTTTTTGTTTTTCGTATTCACTTTTATTTTGTCCAAGATCTAAAATTACCCCGTTTAATTTAGCTATTTTAACTTGTAAAGTTTCGCTTAAACTTATTAATTTATAAGAATTATCTAAAACTTCCGTAAGATTTCCATTGCCCATTTTTACTAAATTTAAAATAAAAGAGTTCATATCTTCTGATCTTTTCATTTCGATTAAAGTTTGCGCTATTGCTTTACGACTTTCACCCACGCTTTCCTCTCTTTCAGAAATTTTATTTAAAGTTTCGAAAATATTGCCTTCTGTATTTTTTATTTTTAAATTAGTTAAGGATATTTGATTTAATAGATCCTTTTTCTGGGCTTCTAGTTTTGAAATAGCGCTATTTAAAGTTTTAGCTTCAGCCTGAGTTCCAGCAACTTTTCCGTTGTAAGCATCGATTTCTGCTTGCAGTTTTTTAATCTCTTCATTTCTCATTGAGATTTCATTTTGCCATTGTGAGACCTCAGTATTTTGAGCAGAAGAGTAAAGAATTTGAAAAAAAGAAAAAGCAAAAAAAGCTATAGCAAAAACTAGCAGAGCCTTTCTAAAAAAGAAATTACTTTTATCTATACTATCCATACCTATTACTTTTTATTATAACAAAGAATTTTAGCTTTTTCCGATTTAAAAAAGAGTGTTAATTTGTGTAATTTTTAATGATATAATTTATTTATAAGATTCATTATTTCATGAATGATCTATCTAATTATGAAAAATTAAAAAAAGACTCCCAGGACTTTTATAGTTCCACGGGAAAAATCTTCTCTCCAGCTCTAGAAACAGAGATAAGTTTTAATTCTGAAGGATTTAATCATATAATTTTTAAAAAAGGAAGAAGTGAAAGAGAAAGATCTTCTCAAATTCTTAGATTTAAACTTCTTCCTTTAGCTATAAAATTGGTTAAAAAATCTACAACCTATCAAGAATATGAAGAAACCATTTCTACCATATCTGCTAAAAAATACAAAAAGAAAACTTTTATCACTCGTTCAATAAAATATTGGGGAATTATAGCTATAATTGATGGCAGAAAAATAAAAGTAATATTGAGAAAAATAGGAGATAATGGGAATATTCATTTTTGGAGTGTAGTCCCTGCTTGGACAACTAACAAATATAGAGATGTTAAGTTTTTTACAACAATGAAAGGTAACCCGGAAGAAGATTAACAAAGAAACAAAAAACACCCTTGCGGGTATTTTTTGTTTCTGCCTTCAGCTTATGATTTAGCCGAATAGGGCTGACGCCCCACAGTAATCAAATTATATATCACCCTCTCTCCAAAGTCAAACACTTATTAACAATATCTAAACATTAAAATTTGTGTAAAAATCTATACAAACAAAAACACCGACCCGAGGGCCAGTGCTTCTGTATGTTTGAGTAAACCCAAACATGTAAACTAGTATATACTAAGTAGAAATAAAAGTCAAGCATTTTTTAAATTTTCTTTGCAAACAACTTTCATTTCAAAACAAGCAAACAAAAACACCCCTTTGAAGGGGTGTTTTGTGTACTTTACGCACTACAAACTTTCGTTTGCAACTTTTCTTTGACTAATGAATTAGACGCGGATTAGTTGTACTCTTTGATTCCTGCTCCAGTAAATGTATTTACTGAGTCGTTCCACTTGAAGGCTGATGCAGCACCGAGACTTACAGTTGCTGAACCTGAACTTCCCATAGAAGCAATATCACCGTAGATATCATAAGTCACATTTCCACTTACAATATCACCTCCTGTAAGAGTGTATACACTTCCAGTTACTGAGTGAGTAACAGTTGTATTTCCTCTCTTAATTACGATGTTTGAAACAGCGCCACCATTTGCTACTGCTGTATTAAATGTAAGGTCATCAATTCTGATTGCTCCATTTGTGTTTACAGTAATTGATCCAAGTTTGATTCCTGAACCATTATTTACTGTACTTCCGCTAGTTGCTTTCACTGATGTTGGGATAGCAATTGCTGAAGTAAATGTATTTGATGCAGCAACTGATCCTGTGTATGTACCTTGTGTTCCAGCTGAGGTATTAGCTAAGCTTGTTCCTAAGTAAGTTATATCTACTTTTGTGGTTGTATTACTTAAGCTATTTGAATTTGTAGGTGCATTAAAGATTACATCTACAGGAAGTTGGCTACCAAATCCTGATGTTAAAGCGATAGGACTATTTAACACAACTTGGTAATTACCATTTCCTTGTGATACAGCATCTTGTCCGTTAATTTTAACTCCTGCTACTGCTGCGTCATTACTTACTTTAAGCTCAACAGTATTTAAGTTAACATTGTTACCATTTGTTGCAGGGATTAAGAATACAGATTTTGTTTGTGTTCCACCGGTTACAAATTGTGAACCGTCTGAATTTGAATTCAAGGTAATTGATCCTAATGATGCTGCTCCAAAGTTTGTTGTTACAGCTGCTACTGTTTGAGTAGCTACCACATTAGAAGTCATACCTGTGAAGTGTCCTACTCCAGAGATTGCTACTGATCCAGTAGCATTATTGAAGTTTGCAAACACATCATATGTCATAGCTGAATTCACTGGAATTGAATCAAATAATGAGAATGAAGTTGTTGCAACAGTTGTTCCGGAACCTACTGTTCTTTGATAATTTTGTCCATTACTACTCTTTAGAGTAAGTGATGAGATAGAACTTCTATCAAATGAAGGAGTTCCTGAAGGAGTGATAACTACGTCAATTTGAGTTAAGTTAACACCTTCTGCATAACCGCTAGACATTGTAAATGATCCGATTTTTACTTCTTGCGCATTTACTGTAGCTGTTCCTCCTGAGAATGAAGAGCTCTTAGAAAATACTGCTGAAGTACCTCCAACTACTGCTTGTAAAGAGTTGGTATTTGGAGCTGTACTAATGTTTCTTGATTGGGTTCCTTGTACTTGTAAATTGTTTAATTTTACAGTCAAGTTTTGTGAACCTGCAATGTTTGTTCCGTTAGGATTTCTCAAATCAGCTTTAACTTCAATGACAACTGATTGACCTGGGTTAACAACAACTCCTCCTAAATTGTTTAGGTGAACTGATGAACTTGCTGCAGGGAATCCAATAGTTGCTCCTGAAGATACAGCCATTCCATTTACATATACTGATACATTAGTAACAGCATCAGTATTAACTACGCTTGATGTAACATCAATGTCAGCTGACATTAGTCTGATTGGCTCACCTGAAGCTGTAAGCTTAAATTTACCAATTGTTTGATTTGATGCACCTGTAGTCGCTCTTGCTGCAGTTCCTGCGAAATCAGCATCTGCTGTAAGAATTGTACAGTTTACACCTGATGCACACGCTCCAATAGTTAGAAGGTCTCCAGTCATGTTGTAGAAAGGTACGTTTGATGTATTAACAGGTAATACATACGCACCTACTAATTGAGCATCTTGGAATAAGAAGTCTGATCCTTGCTCTAGAGAAAGTTGAAGTGTTCTTCCAGCTCCATCCGCAACGTCAGCACGAACATTAAGAGTGTGGTAACCGGATCTCACTAATTGATTTCCTCCTGAGAATGAAAGTCTTCCTGCTGCATCGATTGCTGCTGCATTTCCGACTTGTACTCCATCAATGTAAAGTTTTACATTTGAAAGAGCTGTAAAAGGAGCTGAACCAATCATTCTAAATGATCCACCAACAAAGTAAACATCATGTTGTAAAACATTTATTCCTGCTGACCAGATATTTACATTTTGGTCTCCGATATTAGCTTGGTTTTGATTTGTTGTTCTTGTAACAATTACATCAGCAAGTGTTGCTGAACCAATTGGAAGATTAGGACCATTTACTCCAGAAACTACTGCTGGCGCATTTCCTGCGATTGTGTAGCCTGTTAGAGCAACTCCAACTGACTGTCCTGATGTATTATTTTTCTCAACATCAGCAAATACTGAAATTGTTTTTGATCCTGTAACTGAGAATAATCCTGTTCCAAAATTGAAACGAATTGATCCGTCAGCCATTACAGATGCTCCATCACTAATTTTTGTATTACCTTCGTATAGATATACATTTGTTAATACGTTGTTATTTGAAACACCTGTTCTTTGTAATTGAACACCAGTAACAATACCTGTTCCTGAGAACACAATATCAGCAAGTTTAGCGTGAGCTTGTCCTGCCACTAGTACATTGTTTGGTTGAACTTGAGCTAATGAAACTGTTAGAGGTCCTGATACTGTTGTTGTTCCTGTTGTTGGAGGAACTACTACTGAACCACCGCAATTATTCATTTCTGCTCTTGATGCTGTACCAAAGAATCCTGTTCCTGAGGTTAATCCCCAAGCAGCAAGAACTTTTGATGCATTTGCCTCTTGCCATTTGATGAGGGCATTTTTTGTTGCATTTCCGAAATATGTAGTTTCCATACCTGCAGATCCAGCATGTCCTGCTGCTGCAACTGTGAAGCCACGTGCATTTAAAGTTTGTTGGAGCGCTTTTACATCTGCTCCTGTGTTACCAACTTTCAAGTTTCTTGTGAATTGGTAGCATGAAGATGTTGTGGTAACTTGCGCTGAAGCAAAAAGTGCTCCTGCAAGTACACCTGCGATAACAGCAAAAGCTGCTGTCTTGATTTTATTCATAACTTTTTATAAAAATTTATAACTTTTGATCTTATAGAGATCATAGTCAACAAAATATTTTTTATTCGCTTCGACAAGCAAATATTTCATTAACTACTAACGAGACCCATCGCTGTTTTAATTTTTACATTCGTAAGATAATAAAAATTGCGACTGAATCTAAACACTTATTAGGGTTAATATTAACTAATAATTAACTAATAAATTTTCTAATCTGCGTCTATATTCTATTGCCAACGATCGATCTAGTCTTTTGTGATACCTATAATTACTTATAAATGTATCTCAAATACCAGAGGACGCCCTCACCAGAGACAGGTCGTCTAGTTACAAATATAGCATATTTTTTTCAGAATTAAAATATTAATTATAAAAATCAATGGTTTAGTTAAGAATGTTAAGAAATTAATTTACTTAACGAGAGTATATTTACTCCATCTTTTGTCCCCTATTCTTTCGATTTTATTTTCTGAGACTAAATCATTTAATTCTCTTTGAATAGTTTTCACAGAGCAGCCTACGATTTTTTTAGAAATGTCCTTTATAGAAACTTCTACTCCTTTGCTAAATAAAGCTAGTATTTGCTCTCTTCTATTGTTTTTTCTCTCTTTATTTTGAGCAGATTTTTTAGCTTTAGGTTCTGGTTTTATTGAAGAAGGTTTAAAAGTGTCCTTTATAACTGTCTTTGTTTTATCAGCTTCTTTCTCTATAGTTTTGTCCTTTATATTTAAATTTTGTCCTTTAGAAATTTTGTCCTTTATAGAAATATTTTTATTGTTCTCAGTTTTTGTTTGATTAGAAAAATTTTCTTCAACAATATTTCTTCCAGTTAACACATCATAAGAAGTATTTGTATTAATAGAAACCTCATCTTTTGTATCGAGTAATGATATTAAAAAATTTTCTTCATTGATAAAAAGATTTTCCCTTCTTAAATTAAACTGTTTTTTAACCAAAAGATTTTCTAAAACCCTTAAAGCTTCGATGACAATTTCTACATTCATACGAGAAATTAAATTACTTTCTTTTGCAATAGTTAAATAGGAAATTAAAAGTGAAACTGAATCCAATGATCCTTTATAAATAGGAAAAACATCTTTGTGGTCTCCATAAGCAAGCAAGCTTAAAGCTCTGAGTAAATTATTAGATTCTTTTCTTAATTCATGTTTAAGAGATTCTGTGTCCTTTAGAAATTGAGAAATGAGATAAATCGCTGTGACAATTTTTTCTGTCTTTTTAGCAATTAATAAATTGTAGTTTGGGGGCACGGTATTCATATTTGTCTTTTAGATTAATTTTCCTGTTAACTCCCACAATTAAATTCTTTATTCAAATACTATACTTTTTTTATGAAAATATCAAGTTTATTTTTAAATGCTATTTTATATGTCTTTTATAAAAATTTTTATCTGTGTCTTTTATAAATTTAAAATATTAAATGTCCTTTATAATTTTTTATTCTCTTATTTTTTAAGCTATTATCTTTAGAGATGTCTTTTATAATTTGTCTTTTATTTATAAAGGACATTTCTTATTTTTTACATTTTGTCCTTTATAAAATATGCTTTCTCTGTCTTTTATAAATTTTGTCCTTTAAAAATTAAAAAGTTTTCCACATGCTATAATTTTAATGAAGAAAAGCTTCTGCTTATTTATTATTTATGTCAAAAGAAAACAAGAAAAAAAATGTTGCAAAAAACTCTGTCGATGAAAAAAGAGGAAAATTAATTAAAAGTACAGTTACCGCTTTAATCTTTTTTATTTTAGGTGCTATAGCTTTACTTTCTTCTTTCCATGCTGGAGGACAAGTTGGAGAAAGTATTTTTGGAGCTTTGAAGCTTGTGCTTGGCTGGGTAGCTTATATTGTCTTCCTCGGATTCTTTTGGGTGGCTTATAATTTTTGGACGGACAGAAATGACAGCCGTCCAGATTTTGTTTCGATTCTAGCTTTGTTACTTATTATTTTTTCTATAACAACTTTTACAGCTTCACTTGGTTTAGAAAATTCTGGTGTGGTTGGAAATTATTTAGCAGAATTCTTAAAAAGCAATTTTGGAAATATTTTGCCAGCTATTTTATCTTTTGCTTTAGGTCTAATCGCTTTTGTTATTCTCTATCAAGATAAACCTAGTCTAAAATTAAGAAATAAAAATACTGGAATAGAAACTCAAACAGAAAATACTTCTTCAAATGAAAAAGCTCCGACCTTGTCTCTAGACTATAGTAGTAATCCTCTTGAGGAGAAAAAAGTAGAGAGAAAAAATATTTGGAAGCCTATTTGGTCTGCGATAAAAACTTTTTTCAAAAAGCTTATCTCTTTTCTAGTTTATATTTTCTCTTTCAGATGGCTCACAGATGAAATAGCTAAACAAAAAGCTCAGAGAAAAACTTTAGAAGATTTAGAAAAAGCAGATTCTGAAATATATAAAGTTTCCGATTTACATTTAGAAATGATGAATAATTTTGAAAACAGTAAAGAAGAAGAGTTGCATCATATAGATGACACAGAAACTCCTCATTTTGAAAATGAAAATGCTGAGTTGCAAAAAGTGAAACAGAAATCCGGCGAAGAAAGAAGACAAAGTATTTTAGAAGAAAGTAAACCTGTCTTTATTGAAGAAACTTTTGAAATGCCAGATTTAAGTTTGCTTAATCCTGATCAAGGAAAATCTTCGGCTGGAGATTCTAAATTTAAAATGAATATTATTCAAAAAGTTTTAAATCAGTTTAATATCCCTGTAGAAATGGGAGAAGTTACAGTTGGACCGTCGGTTACTCAATTCACTTTAAAACCAGCTCAAGGTGTAAATGTTAGAAAAATTTTAGGATTAAAAGATAATCTTCAAATGGCGCTTTCGGCAACCAATATGCATATCGAAGCTCCTATTCCTGGAAAACCATTTGTGGGTATCGGTATTCCAAACGAAAAGAAAACTTTGCTTGGGCTTCGTAGTCTTTTAGAATTAGACGAATTCCAAGATGCTCCGCCACTGGCTTTAGCTATTGGTAAAAATATTATTGGTAAACCTGTCATTTCTGATCTTTCAAAAATGCCACACCTGCTTGTCGCTGGAGCAACTGGTACAGGAAAATCTGTTACTTTGCACAATTTAATTATTTCTTTACTTTATAAAAATTCACCTCATGATTTAAAACTTATTATTTTAGATCCAAAAAGAGTAGAATTTACAGCCTATAATTCTCTACCTCACCTCTATACTCCTATTATTAAAGATGCGAAGACTGCGATTAAGTCTCTCAGTTGGGCTGCTCAAGAAATGGATAGAAGATACGATGTACTTGGAGAATACGGCATGCCAAATATTACTGAATACAATAAAAAAATATTCTTCCCTGCTTTAGAAAAAGCTAAAAAGAAAAGTAGTGAAGGAGAATATGTGAAAGGTCTTCCACCAAAAATGCCTTTTGTGGTAATTGTCTTTGACGAGTTTAATGACTTTATGCTCACTTATCCAAAAGAAATTACTCCGGTCATCACCTCTCTCACCCAAAAAGCTCGTGCTGCTGGTATTCATCTTATTTTGACCACTCAAAGACCAGATGTGAAAGTTATCACTGGTACTATCAAAGCAAATATTCCTTCAAGAATTGCTCTTAAAACTACTTCTCAAATAGACTCTAGAACAATTCTCGATCAAGCTGGAGCGGAAGATTTGCTTGGAAATGGAGATATGCTTTATATGAATGGCTCAAGTATCACTCGTGTTCAAGCGCCTTTTGTTTCTAGTGAAGAAATTAAATCTGTTATCGCTTATATTAAAAAACAATATGAAGATTTTCTTCCAGATAGTATTGATATTCAAAAAGTAAAAATTTCTTCTTCAGCTTCAGCTGGTTATAGAGAAATGGAGAGTTCAAATGAAAGAAATCCAAACGAAGAGCCTGAAGATGATGAAGACTATATGTCTGCTCGCGACTATGTCATCTCTACAGGAAAAGCTTCTACCAGTGCCCTTCAAACAGCTTTCCGTTGGGGTTATAATAAATCCGCAAGAATAATGAATGACTTAGAAGCTTATGGCATTATTGGTCCAGCTGTCAGTGGAAGACATAGAGAAGTCTTATTTGGAAAAAATACAGAAAGCGAAGTGGAAAAATTAGAAAGAGAACTAGAGGAATTAGAAGATGGTGACACAGAAGAAAATGAAGAAGAGTAGAAATAAATATTATCGACCTTTTAGGGACAAATTAAAAACTTGGGCATTTTTCCTATTATTAGCTTTTATTTTAGTTTATTTTTCTTTTAAGATTTTTAACTATTTTACTGGTCCAAAAATAGAAATCTTATCACCCTTGCCTTATGAGACTATTTCTGGAGAAACTTTTTTTATACATGGTAATGTAAAAAACGCTAGAAATATTTATTTAAATGGCAGAGAAATAAGTATAAACGAAAAAGGAGATTTTGAAGAAGAATTAATCTCAAAAGAACCTTACACTTTGGTTGTAATACACGCTATAGATAAATACAATAAAGAAAAAAGTGTAATTCTTCAAGTTGGCAAAGAGTAAAATCTCTATGCTATAATCCAAGTATTAACAAATAAATATAAATATGGCTACAAAGAAAAAAGTTGCTAAAAAAGCAACAGTTAAAAAAGTTACTAAAAAAGACTCTGACTCTAAAGCGGCTAGCGCGGATGAACTTCTAAAAGAAATTCAACATAAATTTGGGGAAGGAGCGATTATGAAGCTTGGAGAGACACCAAAAGTAGATGTGGGAGCTGTACCGACAGGATCTATTGGTTTAGACTTTGCGCTTGGTGTTGGTGGACTCCCTAGAGGGAGAATTGTTGAAATTTTTGGACCAGAATCTTCTGGTAAAACTACTTTGACTTTACATGTCATCGCCGAAGCTCAGAAAATGGGAGGAACTTGTGCTTTTATTGACGCAGAACATGCAATGGATCCAGAATATGCTAGAAAATTAGGAATAAAAATAAATGAACTTCTTATTTCCCAGCCAGACAATGGTGAGCAAGCTCTCGACATTGCGGAAACTCTAGTGCGCAGTGGAAAAATTGACGTGGTTGTTATCGACTCTGTAGCCGCTCTTACTCCTCAAGCTGAAATTGAAGGAGATATGTCTCAAGCTCATGTTGGTCGCCAAGCTCGCCTTATGAGTCAAGCTCTTCGTAAATTGACAGCGATTGCTCATAAATCAAAAACAGTTATTGTTTTTATCAATCAAATTAGAATGCAAATTGGAATAATGTTTGGTAATCCAGAAACTACTCCAGGAGGAAAAGCTTTGAAATTCTATTCTTCTGTTCGTTTAGATATTAGAAGAATTGCTCAAATTAAAAAAGGAGAAGATGTTTTAGGAGCTAGAACTAGAGTGAAAGTTGTTAAAAATAAAGTGGCAGCACCATTCAAATCTACAGAATTCGATATTATGTACGGTGAAGGTATTTCTCACGAAGGAGAGCTTTTAGCTCTCGGAGAAAAGTTTAAACTTGTTTCCAAAGCTGGAGCTTCTTATAGTTATGGAGAAGAAAAGCTTGGTAGAGGCTATGACGCTGCCAGGACTTTCTTAAAAGAAAATCCGAAAATAACCAAAGATTTAGAAAAACAAATTCGTAAAAATCTTGAAGGTGGAGGTTTAGATTTTGCACCAACCCATGAAGAATCTAGCGACGATGAATCGCCAGAAGAGTAAAAATTAAAATAAAAAATACTAATTTATTTTATTTGTTTTAAGAGTGTGATATATTATTAAAGAAGTTCTACTGAACTACGATGTAGTTTGTTTCATTAAAAAACGTGCGAAAAATGCCTTGCTGTGAAGCTGGGCATTTTTAAATTTAGAAAATGAATAAAACCATGCTATAATGCCTCTGCGCATTTAAATAAAAACGTTAAACAATTTTGTGCCGATCTGATTGTGAAATTAGGTCGGTATTTTCTTTTATTTTTTATTTATGATATATTGTCTTTACAATTTGTTAAACCAAAAATAAATAATAAACACAGATTTCTGTATCTATTTATATTTTTGACACAAATTAAAAATTAAAAATATGGAAAATACAACTACAAAAAACACTGTAGTCCTTGATCAGTATACAAAAATGGTTTTGGAACCTATTCCACAAATCAAACAAGATGATATTGTTGAAGGCCCAGTTTTAGCAATCACCAATACCGCTGTTTATATTGATCTTGGACCAATAGGAACAGGTATTATTTATGGTATTGAATATATCAATGCTCGCGACCTAATTAAAAAAATAAATATTGGAGATCTTATTTCTGCCAAAGTAATAGAAAAAGAAGACAAAAATGGATATATAGACCTTTCTCTTCGTGAAGCAAAACACGCTCTTATTTGGAGTGAAGCAGAAGTTTTCCTTAAAGAGAAAAGAGTTCTTTCTCTTGTCGCTAAAGAAGCAAATAAAGGAGGACTTATTATGGATTGGAACGGTATCAACGGCTTTCTTCCTTCTTCTCAACTTAAAGGTGAAAACTATCCTAAAGTGGAAGACGGGGCTAAAGATCAAATTCTTAACGAACTTAGAAAGCTTGTTGGTAAAAGAATTCCAGTTACTATTATTGCCGCTATCCCAAAAGAAGGTAAACTTATTTTCAGCGAATCTACAGATCCAGTTTTAGAAGATGGTGAATTAAGAGAAGCTAAGAAAAAAGATGATACCGTAAAAGATACTAAAACTCTTACAAAAATTATTTCTAAATATAATTTAGGAGATCAGCTCGAAGGAGTGGTCACTGGTGTTGTGGATTTTGGAATCTTTGTAAAAATCGATAATGAAATCGAAGGATTGATTCATAAAAGTGAAATCGATTGGGGTCTTGTAGAAAATACTAAAGACTATGCCAAAGTTGGCGATACAGTAAAAGTGGAAGTTATTGAAATTAAAGACAATAAAATTTCTCTTTCTATGAAGAAATTGAAAGAAAATCCTTGGATATCTGCAAGTAAAAAATATAATAAAGGAGATGTTGTGGATGGTGTTGTCATCAGATTCAATAAGCATGGCGCATTAGTTTCTATTGAAGAAGGTGTTGCCGGACTTATTCATATTTCAGATTTTGAGAACGAAGAAAAGATGAAAGAAGCTTTATCTTTAGGAAAGATATATAAATTTGAAATTACACTCTTTGACGGAAAAGATGAAAAAATGACTTTAACTTTAAAAAAGTAAAGTAAAAATTCAAATAAAAACCACTACTTATAGTGGTTTTTATTTTAAATATTCAAAACTTGACACAATCCTTAAAAATATGTTACCATAAAAATACGCTTTTAAAAGCTTGTTCTTTTGAGTATTCACCTAAAAATACATACATTATGACAGTAATTGAAGTTCAAGCTACCATTTTGGTACCTTTTGATCAAAAAGAAATGGATAGAAATCCCCGCGTAAAGAAATTGTTTCTTGCTCATGGCGAAGAAACCTTCATTCATGAAGTTTTAGAGAAGTATTTTTCTGACTCTGAGATTGGAAAAATCTTTGCCGGCGGACTGCGAGGCTGGCAACTGCGCCTTGAAAAGCTTCTCGAAGAAGCTGCTCAAGAAGCGGGAAAAGTTGAATGAAACTTATTTTAACTGCACACAAACAATTTACTTGTGTGCGGTTTTTATTTTTTATCTTTTATAATTTCTTCTAAAAAGAAAATCGCTCTTTCTAAAACTTTTTTACTAGCTAAAATTTCTATTTCTTCTTTCGGCATTTTGGCTAAGACATATTTTTGAACTATGTCGCCATGAGGAGGTATTAAACTATTTTTCCCTGTACCTTTTGGAGCAATACCAATACGAATTCTCGAAAAATCTTTTGTACCTAAATTTTCTATAATATTTTTTAAGCCATTATGTCCTCCGTCTCCCCTATCTTTCGCTAAACGAATATCACCGATTTCTAAATCTTTATCATCGTATAAGACTATAATATTTTCAGTTTTATAATTTTTATTTTTTATATATTTTTTTAAGTATTTTCCAGATTCATTCATATACCCATCAGGAATAAAAATTTCAATATCATTTTCTTCTAGTATTTTCTTAAAGCTTTCCTCTTTTTTTAAAAAAGACAAAAGAATTCGTCCAGCATTGTGTCGAGTTTTACTGTATTTTTCTCCAGGATTTCCTAAAGGGAAAATTAAATATTTAATTTTATTTGAATTTGATTCGGTCACGATCAAATTATAGCAAAATATTTGCTTACGAGCGACTAGCTATGTTATAATCTTTTTAACTTTAATTATGAGTAGTAACTTCAACGATTTAATAAATAATTTTATAAATGATCTACTAGGAAATCCGTACAGTCTACTACTCTCTATAATCATTTTTATTTTCCTTCTGCTTCTTTTGATTGCGACTTTTTCAAAAAGCACTAGAAAAGCTTTAGTCAAACTTAAACTTCTAGAAAAAGATGAGTCCCCTGGAAAACTTTTAGCTCTTTTAGTTTCAATTCTTATAATTATTAAATTAATACAAGGTTTTGTAATTCAACCTTTTCTTGTGGATGGAGGTTCTATGCTTCCAAATTTAAAATCTGGAGAACTTTTACTTATAGATAAAATCACTTTCGATATAGACAATTTAAAACGTGGTGATGTTATAGTTTTTAGACATTCAAAAAATGATCAGTATAATGGAAAATTTTTTATAAAAAGATTAATTGGTTTACCGGGAGACAAAATTGTTATAGAAAACGGTGTAACTATTATTTATGATACAAAAAATCCTAACGGAGTGATTTTGGATGAAAGTTTTGTAAGATTTAAAGATAATGTAAAAAATATAAATATAATTTTACAAGACGGAGAATATTTAGTACTTGGAGATAATAGAGCTGAGAGCTACGACTCTAGAAGCTGGGGTGTAGTTTATAAAAAAGATATTTCCGGAAAAGCGGTCTTTAGACTATTTCCTTTTGACCAAATAAGCTCTAATCCTGGAGAGGTTGCTATTAATTTTATTAACAAGTAAAATTAGATTATTATGAGAAAGAAAAAAGAAGAGAAGAAAATTAAAAATGTTGAACCTAGTACTTCCTTAAAAGGAATGAATGATATTTTCGGAGAGAAATTTTATCAATTTCAAGGAATGTTTGAAAAGGCACAAGAAATTGCTGTCTATTATGGTTTTAAACCAATAGAAACTCCAGCTTTAGAAAAAGAAGAGGTTTTTGTGAGAGGTATAGGAGAAGGGACAGATGTGGTAGATAAAGAGATTTATTCTTTCAAAACTAAAGGTGGCGAAAGAGTTGCTTTAAGACCAGAATATACAGCCAGCATAATGCGTAGCTATATTGAAAACGGAATGAACAATTTACCTCAACCGATAATGTTTTATAGTTTTGGACCACTTTGGAGACATGACAATCCTCAAAAAGGTAGACTTAGAGAATTTAGACAATTTAATTTAGAAATATTGGGTACAGAAAAATCTATTGCTGACGCTCTTATTATACGTACACTCATGACTATATTAAAAGAATATGGCTTTGAAGATTTGATTATCGATATAAATAGTATGGGCAGTAAAGAGGACAGAGTTGTCTTCACAAGAGAGCTTATTTCTTATTACAAAAAACATAGCGCAAAAATCTGTAAAGATTGCCAAAATAGACTTTTAACAAATCCTCTTCGCCTCCTCGATTGTAAAAATGAACAATGCCAACCTTTGAAAGAGTTAGCGCCAGCACCTATTAATTATTTAAGTACGGATTCTAAAAAGCACTTTCGTGAAGTACTTCAATATTTAGAAGAAATGGGAATAGACTACAGAATTAATAATTCTTTAGTGCGAGGTTTAAATTATTATACCCACACAGTTTTTGAAGTTATTAAATTAGAAAAAGAGGTAGATGAAGAAGGAAATGAAATAGAAGGTGGAAAAGAAAAAGAAATAGCTATCACCGGCGGTGGAAGATATAATTATTTAGGACGTGAACTTGGATCAAAAAAAGAAATTCCAGCAGTTGGGGCAGCTCTAGGTTTAGATAGAATGATGTTATTTAAAGAATGTAAAAATCTTGAGCCAAAAATAATTAAAAAACCAAAAATTTATTTTCTACAGCTTGGTTTTGAAGCAAAATTAAAATCACTAACCATAATGGAGATTTTAAGAGAAAATAGAGTATCTGTTTATCAAAATCTTTCTAAAGAATCTCTTTCTGCTCAACTGGCTATGGCAGATAAAATGGGAGTTCCTTATTGTATAATTTTTGGACAAAAAGAAGCTTTAGATGGTACAGCTATTGTTCGCGATATGAAAACTCATTCTCAAGAAATTGTTTCCATAGAAAAACTTGGTGAGTATTTAAAAAAGTTGAAATAAAGTTGAATTACTTAGCTTTTTGTGATAATATACACAAGTTAATTTATATGGCAAACAAAAATGTAAAAGTAGATAGAAGAGAAAAAGATAATTCAATGACTCTTCTTCACAGATTTCAAAAGAAAGTTCAGGAGAGCGCAGTTCTTCCTACTGTTCGCGGTAAAAGATATAACAATCGCGCAGAGTCTAAAGCTAAAATTAAAAAAGGTAAAATAAAAAGAATTAAAAGCGGAGAAAAATACGAAGAACTAAAAAGATTAGGAAAGTTAGTAAAAAGAAAGAGAAGATAAATGATATTAGAAGAGAAAAATCTAATAGTAAATAAGAAAAAAGGGCTTATTGAAAAAGCTCTTTTTTCTCGTATTCAGAAAATTAAAAACGAAATTTTAGGAGAAAGTTTTTTTCTTTCAGTAAATTTTATATCTCCAGCTCTCGCAAAAGAATTAAATATTAAATACAGAAAGAAAGATTACACTCCAAATATTTTATCTTTTCCCCTTTCTAAAAAAGAAGGAGAAATTTTTATTTGCCTCTCTGTAGCTAGAAGTGAAGCTAAAAACTTTTCTTTATCTTATGAAAACTTTCTAATTCTACTCATAATTCACGGGTGTTTACATCTCAAAGGTTTAGATCATGGAGAAAAAATGGAAGCTTCAGAATCAAAATATCTTAAAAAATATATGATAAAATAAAAGAATGAGTAAGGCAAAATCTCATCTTGTTATTGGTGTCGATATAGGAAGTAGTACAACAAAAGTTTGTGCGGTTCTTCATTCTGAAGAATCTACAATAAATCCAGAAATAATTGAAATACAAGAAGTCGAAACAGAAGGTATTTATAAAGGAAATATTGTCGATGAAAAAGAACTAGCAAACACTCTCCATAAAGTTATAAACCAATTTAGAAGTAATGCTTTTGAAAGAAAAAATCATATAGTTTTGTCTTTAAATACTTCCGGTATAAGTAGTGGTATAACCAATGCTTCGATTATAAACTCTAGCATTAATAATGAGATCACCACTTTAGATTTAGACAGACTAGAAAAAGAAGCTGCACTTTCTGTTTCAAATATAAAAAATAAAAGAGTTATTCATACTATACCTATAAAATACAAAGTCGATCTTAGTGAAGTTTCTGGAGTGCCTGTTGGTATGTTTGGAAAAAGAATTGATGGAAAATTTTTATTTGTTTTTTGCCCTAGTCTTTATATAGAAAAATTAGAAGACATTTTAAAAGGTATTAAATTAAATATTGAAGAAGTGGTTATTGGACCATTTGCAGAAAGTATTCCCCTTTTAAATAAAAGGCAAAGAATTGCTGGCACAGCTCTTATAAATATTGGACACTCTACAACTAGCGTCTTAGTTTATGAAAATAATAATCCTATCTTAGCTTCTGTTATTGGTATTGGTAGCAACGATATTACAAACGATATCGCTTTAGGATTACAAGTTTCTCTTGAAGAAGCTGAAAATATTAAACTCGGTAGAAGTGACGCTTCTTATTCAAAAAGAAAATTAGAAGAAATCATCGAAGCTAGAGTAGAATTCATTTGTGAAAGAATTAATTTAGAATTAGATAAAATTAGTAGAAGAGAATTATTGCCGGGTGGAATTGTTTTAACTGGAAATGGTAGTAAACTTCCAAAAATAGATTATATGTTTAAAAATTATATGAAGCTACCTATAAAATATGCCGAAGAAGAAATTAGAGATTTTTCCGATGGTCAACTTGGAGATTCTGCTTATACGAGGGCTTATGGTTTAACTTTTTTAGCCCCTATTATAACTTCAGATTATAAAGTTAGTAAAATCTTTAAAAATCTAATAAAAAATATAAAATCTTTTTTTAAAAAACTATTACCTTAACAAAAATTGTTCTAAAAAACCTTTTTATAAAGCCATAATATACTTTTTTGGCAACTCTTTGCATTTTTCTTTACCGAATGATATACTTTTTCCACCTACTAGAAACTAATAGAAATAACGAAAATATGTCTAAAACACTACCTGAAATCCAAAGTTTTGCAAGAATAAAAGTCATTGGCGTGGGAGGTTCCGGTAAAGGAGCTATCAATCATATGATTAGTTCAAATCTGAAAGGAATTGACTTCATAGCCATGAATACCGACACTCAAGATTTGCATAACTGTTTAGCTAGTAAAAAAATTCACTTAGGAAAAAATCTTACCAAAGGACTTGGTGCGGGAATGGATCCAGAAGTCGGTAGAAAGAGCGCAGAAGAAACGAAAGAAGAAATCCAGGACGCTGTAAAAGGTGCTGATATAGTTTTCATTGCTTGCGGAATGGGCGGAGGTACTGCAACAGGTGCAGCTCCAGTAATCGCTAAAGCTGCTAAAGAAGAAGGAATATTAACTGTCGCAATAGTTACAAAACCTTTCTTCTTTGAGGGACAAAAAAGAGCAACTATAGCTGAAGGTGGTTTGGTTGAACTAGAAAAAGAAGTGGATGCTCTTATCGCAATCCCTAACGACAGACTTCTTTCTGTAATTGATAGAAACAT
This sequence comes from Candidatus Elulimicrobiales bacterium, assembly GCA_034927475.1. Classification (GTDB taxonomy): domain Bacteria; phylum Patescibacteriota; class Minisyncoccia; order Phycocordibacterales; family UBA5272; genus UBA5272. The sequence continues at coordinate 47,416 of JAYFPW010000002.1, read as the reverse complement.
GTCTGTTAAAGACGCTTTCAAAATGGTAGACGAAGTTTTAAAACAAGCTGTGGATGGAATTGCTGACATTATCAAAACAGCTGGAACAATCAATCTCGACTTTGCAGATATTAAAAGAGTTCTCAAAGATTCTGGTACTGCTCTTATTGGTATCGGAACAGCTAGTGGAGAAAATAGGGCTATCGAAGCAGCCAAAGCGGCTATTTCTTCCCCTCTTCTCGATGTTTCTATCAATGGAGCAAAAGGACTTCTTTATGCGATTTATGGAAATGAAAATCTTTCTATGTTTGAGGTTTCTGAAGCCGCAAAAGTCATTACTGAATCTGTAGACAAAGATGCGACTATTATATTTGGAATTGTAAATAGCGACACATTGAAAAAAGATGAGATGAAGATTGTGGTTATCGCTACAAAATTCCCATCAAACTATAGAATGCCTTTACACAGAAGTTCTGAACCAGTTTATATGAATATAGATTCAGAAAAATTAAAACTAGAATCTGTTGCGGAAGAAAAAGTTGAAAAAAACGAGGAAAAAAAAAGCGAAGAGAAAAAGGTAAAATTTAAAGAAGATAAAGAAGAAAGAGAAGATTTGAATATTAAAGAAAGTATTTCTTCTTTTATAAAAAATAAAAGACCTGAACCAACTATCTCTGAAGCTGAAGAAAAAATAAAAAGTAGACTAGAGTTGAATAATGAATTAGACGAAGATAATCTTTTAGATATTAAAAGAATGCGAAAAGTAAAAGAAGAAAAAGGCGGTAAAGGTAGTATCTTTTTAGAAGAAGTGGAAGATGAGGAAGAAGATGATGATTGGAATATGCTTCCACCATTCTTAAGAAAGAAAAAATAATAAAAAACTGCCTTAAAAGGCAGTTTTTCTTTTTAGAAACTTCCTGTATAATATAAAAATATGGAAAATACTATTTTTGATTTAATAATTGTTGGAGGTGGGCCAGCTGGAGCAAGCGCTGCTGTTTATGCTGCAAGAAAAAGATTAAAAACAGCTTTAGTTTTAAAAGAATGGGGCGGACAATCTACTGTTAGTGAAGATATACAAAATTGGATTGGAACTCCTCATATCTCTGGAATGCAATTAGCTAAAAATTTAGAAACTCATGTAAAAGAATATGCTGGAGATGTATTAGAAATTAAAACAGATAATTTAGTAACCAAATCTGAGATTTTTGAAAATGAAAATTCTGAAAAACTTATTAAGCTAACACTTGAAAATGGTAAAGAAATTATTTCAAAATCACTATTAATTACCACAGGTTCAAATAGAAGAAAATTGGACGCGATAAATGCTGACAAATTTGAACATAAAGGTTTAACTTATTGTTCTACTTGTGATGGGCCGATGTTTACCGGAATGGATGTTGTAGTTGTCGGTGGTGGAAATGCGGGTTTTGAATCTGCAGCTCAACTTTTGGCTTATTGTAAATCTGTTATCCTTCTCTCTCGAAGTGAGCCAAGAGCAGACAAAATAACCATAGATAAACTTTTAGAAAATTCTAATTTTAAATTAATAAAAAATATTACAATTAAAGAAATACATGGAGATGTCTTTGTGGATGGTTTGACTTATGTAGATAAAGAAACTGGAGAAGAAACCAAAATGAACGCTAGTGGAATATTTATAGAAATCGGACAAATTCCAGCTACAGACTGGGTTAAAGATTTAGTAGAGCTTGATGAAGAAAAGAAAGTCAAAATAGATCCTTGGACAAATAGAGCTTCTAAAGAGAATCTAATTTGGGCTGCAGGAGATTGTACAAACATCCTTTATCATCAAAACAATATCGCTTCAGGTGAAGCTGTTAAAGCTGTAGAAGATATTTATAAAACTCTTAAGACTAAATAAAATTTAGTTAAAAATAAATAATTTTTCTATTTCCATTTTTAAAACTTTGGAAATATCATAAGCCAATTTTAAAGAAGGGTTATATTTCCCCTGTTCTAAAAAAACAATAGTTTCTCTTCTAACTTTAACCTTATTCGCCAATTCTTCTTGAGTTAATCCTAATTTTATTCTATTTTCTTTAATTTTATTTTTCATTAGTTATTTTTATTAATTTTAATTTTGAAAATAAAGGAATATAAGAGCATTAAAATACAAACTGAAAAGGATAGAGTCAAAGAAATTAATTTATATTCAGCATTATTATCTAAATAATACAAAACTAAGGCAATAATAACTCCTATAATTGAAAATATTTTTAAAGATAAAGAAGCTGATTCTCCAGCTATTTTAAAATCTCTTTCATCGGAAATAATTTCTACCACTCTTTTTCTCAAGTATAAATTAATTAAACTAAAAACTATAAAAGCAACTATCGGTAACATAATATATTTTAGAGAAATACTTATACCAAAAATCATTCCTAAAATTACAGTTAAGATAATATTTATTTTTTTAAATTTTTTATAAGTCATATTTTTAATGTTATATATTTATAACATATATATGTTATATTTTTCTAACACAAAAGTCAAGCGTTCCGTATTTGGAGACTTTATTTTTAATAAAATTTTTGAAATAAAATAAAAATTAAAAGGTTTTTTAAAGCCTTTTCTAAAGTAGAATATGCTATAATTGTATATATAAGTAAAAAAATATATGAAGTTAAAAGAAGCGAGAAATAATCATAAAGTAAGACTTATAGTGATTATAGTTTTATTATTAGTAGTTGCATTTCTTTATTTTAGAAATGTAAATTGGTCAAATATGACATCTTGGGAAGGTATTAAAAGTGAGCTCGCAGCAAACTATAAACCAGATACCACTGAAAAGAAAATTTTAGCTGGTGCTGGAGCGGTTTTAACAGGAGCTGGAGTTTTAGAAGCTACTCAAAATGATTGGGATCTTTCTACTGGTAAAAAAGTTTTGAGAGATTTGCAAGGAAATGTAGTTGACCCAACTTCTCCTGAAGCTAAAAACGCGAAATATACAGATGAGTATAACTGTGCAGATTTTAAAACCCAACCAGAAGCTCAAGCTTTCTTTATTAAAGCTGGTGGACCATCAAATGATACCAATCGGCTTGATGGAGACAAAGATGGAACAGCTTGTGAGTCTTTACCAAAAAAATAAAATCTATGCTCCATGTACTTGTTGGACTAATTTCAGGTATAGCTGGAGGTCACGCCATAGCTCATACTCACAAATCTAAAAACCTTGGACATCTTGGCAATACTTTAGCTGGCGCTCTTGGAGGACTAGCTTTAACCTTACCAGGAATATTAGATAATTATATAAATGATAATATTGATGGGCTTATTGGAGAAATACTTGGTCCAGCAGTGGGAGGAGTAGTGGGTGTATATGTAATAAATTTTATTAAAAATATAAAAAATAAGAAAACAAAATCTTAAATATATGGAAAACATATTAATTGATATTATTTCTGGTGCTATTGGTGGAAATGCAGCTGGTGTTGCAGACAAAAAAGGAAATATGGGTGCAGTTTGGAATTCTGTAGCAGGTATTGCTGGAGGACTTTTAGGAGGACAGCTTCTTGATACTTTAGTAGCTAATTTAGTAAATACTACTTTGGGTGGAGTCCTTGGATCTGCTGCCTGCGGAGCAATCGCTGTTTATTTAGTGAAGTTTATTAAAAATCTTTTAAATAAAAAGAAGGCTACACCAACACAATAGTATCTCTCTTTAAAAAATAAAAACCGCGAGATGCGGTTTTTATTTTTGTGACCTTACGGGGAATCGAACCCCGATTTCATCCGTGAAAGGGACGTGTCCTAGCCGTTAGACGATAAGGCCAATCTAAACCCAAATCTTTTACAAGTAAAAGAAACGGGTTTAGGCAAAAATTATAACACAAAAAACATAATTCTCAAAATAAGCTATTCTTCATCAACTAGGTTTCGAAGTACTTTTTCAGGGACTTCTTTCATTTTATCTTCTTTTGGAATATCTTGTACTTTTACTTCTTTTTCTATTATGACTGTCTCTCTACGAACCTGTTCATCTTTCATAGCTTTTTCCAAGGCGTCTTTAAGGGAAGTATGATTCGATTTTAGCTCTTCTTTAGCCTTTTCTGCACCTTCTCTTATTTTACTAATATTGACGTTGTTAATGTCGTTTTCTCGCCTTTTAGAGCGTATTCTAGGGTTATTCCTTCCACTTTCCCCTTCTTTTCTATCAACATTCTGAAACTTATTTCTGTTGTCTCTATCTTCCTTTTTATATTCTTTAAATTCTCTTTGTTTATTTTCTTGAGAAGAAAAATTTGCTTCTCCCTCATTCTCTTTTTTAAAAACAGGTGTATACCAATCGCCAATTTCTTTTTCTACTTCTTCTTTTTTCTTTCCATATTGATGGCGAGAATATTCGACTATTTCTTCTGAGAATGATATATCTGGCTTTTGAATTGGAGGAAGCCCTCTGGCTGAAAAAGGTTTTGAACCGACAGAATCAATCATCAGTCTTAAATACATTTGAAAAGCAGAAAGATTAACAATATCGTCGGCAGAAAAAGTTGGAGCAAATTCTTTTTCAAAAATTTGAGCATCTGTAGCACCGACACGGAAAGTGACCATAGTTCCAATATTTCCAAAAATAGCAGCTTTTACTTCTTCGGTCATTTGATCGACATATTGATGAGCTACAGTTAAAGCTAATTGATACTTTCTAGCTTCAGATAAAATCTGCGCAAAAGAATCATTGGCAAAGTTTTGAAATTCATCAACATAAAAATAAAATGGTGGAAGTTTGTCTAATTCATACGGATCAACATCGGCACGACTCATAGCGGCTAAATAGATTTTTGTAATTAAAAGAGAACCGATCAAATTTGCATTTCCTTCTCCCATTTTTCCTTTTGATAAATTCATTATTAAAATTTTTCTTTGATCCATTATTTCACGAATATCAAAACTGGTTCTTTTTTGTCCAATAATATTTCTGATTAGCGGATTTGAAGTAAATTGTCCGATTTTATTTTGAATAGCCGGAGCAGCTTCTTGTTGATATTTTTCTCCAGCTTTAGCAAATTCTTCAAGCCAAAAAGATCTGATAGAGGGATCTTGGACATTATTTACCATTTTTTTACGATATTCTTTATCACTTAAAATCCTATTTATACCAATTAAAGTTTCATCATCATTTTCTAAAAGGGTCAAAATAATATTATTTAAAATATATTGCATTCTATCTGAGAATTTATCTTCACCAAAAACTTTTTTAAAGGCCGCCATAAGACCATTAGCCACCAAGTGTCTCTTACTTATATCCACTTTCTCTAAAACGTTTAAAGCTACTGGATATTCTGTATCAAACGGAGCAAAATAAATGACGTCTTTTTTTCTTTCTTCTGGAACAAAATCTAAAAGTTTTTCAGCCGTTCCTCCGTGTGGATCGATAAAAGCCACCCCTTCTCCATTTTGAATATCTTGAATAGCCATGTTTTCAAGAAGAGTAGATTTTCCCATTCCAGATTTTCCAATCACATACATGTGCTTAGTTCTGTCTTTAGCTTTAATACCAAATTTGACCATCTTATTTCGATAGTCAATATTTCCCATATAGGTAATTCTATTTGGATCACTAATATATTCTTTTTTAATATCTTCTGACATATTCTACCTAAATTATAACATTAAATTATACCCAGCTTCTTTTTATTTCTTCTGGCTGGTACAAATAAAAATAGTAATTTATAATAATATTTGAAAAATATTAAAGCTAGTACCGCTATAACAAAATTAAATACAAAATGAGAAAAAGCTACTTGTGTATGTAAAGCAAAAGGTAAACTCTGTATAAAGCCAGAAAACTGCTTTATAAAAGGTAAGAATAAAATTATCCCAACAAAACTAAACAAGAAGTGTGCGATAGCAATTCTCTTTCCATCATTACTGGAAACAGTAGCAGCTAAAAGAGCTGTTGTCGTAGTTCCAAGATTAGAGCCTAAGATTAAAATAAAAGATTGATCGAAATTTAAAATCCCCTTGGCTGCAAGTATAACTATAATACTTGTCATTAGAGTTGAAGATTGTAAAATGTTTGTTAAAACAAATCCTATAATAATACCGAGCCATATATTTGAAGCCAGAGAAGCTATTTGTAATACCGTCTCTGATTCGGCCATAGGATGAGTGATAACAGAAATTAAATAAAGACAAGAAAAAATCATTCCAAAATAAAAAACCATTTCCCCATAGACTTTAGCTTTATTTTTTGACCTCATTAAAATAAAACCTAAAATAATTAAATATGGTGCCAAATCTAAAATCTTAAAAGATAATAATTGCACAGTAAGCGTCGTCCCTAAATTGGCGCCAATAAGTACAGCTAAAGCCCCAGCCAGAGTGATAAGTTTACTTTTTGTCATGGTGACAAGTAAAACCGATACCGCTGTACTAGATTGTAAAACAGCTGTAATAACAAAACCAACAAAAGCCCCTATAATAGGAACTTTAGTCCATTTGTGTAAAATTCTTTTAATATCATCTTTGAAAGTTTTTTCTGCATAATAAGAAAACTTTTGAATAGCAAAGAGGAATAAAAAAACTATAGCGACTATAGATATAAAAAGACTGTATCCCTGATAAGACATACTATATTAGTAGTTTATCATACAAAGATACAGACTTTTTAAAAATAATTTATTTTTCTAATTTGATAGAGAGTTCTTTCAAATGTTTTTCACTAGTTGGAGCTGGAGTTTGAATAAGTAAATCCTTTCCTTCCCCTGTTTTTGGAAAAGCTATCACTTCACGAATATTTGGCTCATTCATGAGAATCATAATTAATCTATCAAATCCCCAAGCGATTCCTCCATGTGGAGGTGTTCCGCTTCGGAAAGCGCGAAGCATATGTCCAAAATTGCTTTCAATTCTTTCTTCTGAGTAACCCAGTATTTCTAAAACTTTTTCTAAATCTTCTGCTTTATGATTTCTAATAGATCCACCACCGAGTTCATAGCCATTCATAATAATGTCATATTGTTGAGTAATAATTTCTCCAATGTTTTTCTTATCGTGAAGATCTTGCATATGTTCTTCTTTAGGGCGAGAAAACGGATTATGGGTAAAAGTCCATTCTCCTTCCGCTTCTGGGTCGTCACTATTTGAAGTCTTTTCAAAAAATGGAAAATCTACTACCCATTCAAAAGCCAGTAAGTTTGGATCATCTTTGTCTTCTCTTAAATCTGGTCTATCAGATCCATATTTTTCCATTGCTTCTGCATAAGTCAAAACTGGAAATGGAATTTGTTGAATTCTTTTTTCCGGAAAAAGCTCTTTGACCATTTTAATTAAAATCTCTTCATTTACTTGTCTCACTTCTTCTGCGGTTGCAAAACTCATTTCAATATCTAGCTGGGTAAATTCTGGCTGTCTATCGCCTCTGGTATCTTCATCACGCATACATTTTGCAAATTGAAAATATCTTTCCATTCCTCCAGACATTAAAAGTTGTTTGTATTGTTGAGGAGATTGTGGGAGAGCATAAAAACTTCCTTTCCAAAGACGACTTGGGACCACATAGCTTCTGGCTCCTTCTGGAGTCGGGTTAGTCAAAATCGGAGTTTCTACTTCTACAAAATCTCTAGCTAAAAATTCTTTTCGTAAAAAGTTTTGCACTTTACTTCTAAGGCGAAGATTTTCTTGAATTCTTGCTCTACGCATATCCAAATATTTCTTTTCAAGACGAATTTCTTCATTTATTTCTTTTCCGTCAGTAGAAATATCGAAAGCTGGAGTTTCTGCTTCATTAAGAACTTTAATATTTAAAACCTCAAGCTCAAGCTCTCCGTTTAAGACACCTTCTTTTTTATTTCTTTCTGGTCTTTCATTGACTTTAGCTTTGACCTCTATCACCCATTCTGGGCGCAATTTTTCAGCTACAAGCTTTGCTTCTTCATAATTTGGAAGGACTACGGCTTGCACCTTTCCAGAAAAATCACGAATATCTAAAAAGATAAGTTTCCCCTGATCTCTCCTCACATCTACCCAACCTTTTACCTCTACTTCACTATTAATATTATCTTTTAAGTCTCTAATTAAAGTTCTCATAATTTTGTTAATTTAGTTGTTGTATTATAACAAAATAAGAGACAAAATAAAAAAGCGGATAATCCGCTTCTTTATTTTTAAAACTTTACCACAAACCTTGATTCAAATACAAAAGGACCATTAAAATAATCATTGTGATAACTCCATAAATCATATGTAGCCAATGCCCTTTTCTATATTCTAAAACTAAGAAAGAAATCAAAGAAATTCCAAGCAATGTCATAACTACTTTATAAAAAGTATTTAAGTTATACCAAAAATTATAAATAAACTTTTGCCAAGGAGTAGAATACCTTACATTGCCATCTTCCGTAGATCTCAAATAAAAAGTGCTATATATAATCCGATTATAGCATCTGAAAAACGAAATGCAAGTAAAAAAGCATCCTTCGTCAAGGGTGCTTTTTAAGAAAATAAATCTAGTTTTTTAGTTTTTATTTCTGCGCAGTGAATGGGATTCGAACCCACGACCCCCGCCGTGACAGGGCGGTGCTCTAACCAGCTGAGCTACCACTGCATACTATCTAAAAATTAGACGAATCTGATCATTAGATAGTTTAGATATTTTAACATATTTATTTTTCGTTTGCAAAAACAAATTTTAAGTGTTATTATTTTATTTACCTACAAAGGTATAGAAAATATAGCGGAATGGAGTAAAGGTAACTCGCAAGGCTCATAACCTTGAAACCCAGGTTCGAATCCCGGTTCCGCAACAAGAAAAATAAAACTCTCTAATATTTAGAGAGTTTTATTTTGTATTTTTGGTGTCAGTAGGTGGAATTGAACCACCGACCTTGGCTTTATGAGTGCCACGCTCTAACCAACTGAGCTATACTGACATGTATAGAAAATATATCATATTTTCTATATCTTTTCAAAAAATAAATTTCTATTTTTTCTTATTTTCTTTCAAATTTTCAGCCTGTATTGGAGAAACTATTTTTTCTTTTTTTATCTTTTTAATTTCAACAGATATTTTTTTATTTATTTCTTTAGAATTTTTTCCTTTTTCTTCTTTTAAATCTACCTCTACAACATTTTCAAAACTAATAGAAGTTTTAGAGAAATCATAATCTAAAAGATCTTTAGCTAATTCATTTAAGACATTGGTTTGAATATATCTTTTGACCGGTCTTGCTCCATAGTGAGTATCATAAGATTCTTCAGCTATAAAATCTCTAGCTTTGTCTGTAACAGAAAGCTTGAGCTCTCTTTCTTTCAATCTTTTTCCAAGCTCTGAAATTTGTAAATCAACGATTTTTCTAATTTCATCTTTTTTGAGAATATCGAAGATAATTATTTCGTCTAATCTATTCAAAAATTCTGGTCGGAAGAAATCTTTGAGAGAAGACATAACTTTTTCTTTTGTTTCAAGATAATCATATTCTTTATCTCCAGCGTGAGCACTAAAACCATAACTCTCCATCTTTTGAATATATTGAGAACCGATATTGCTGGTCATGATAATAATAGTATTTTTAAAGTTTACATATCTTCCTTTACTATCACGAAGTCTTCCCTCATCTAAAACTTGAAGTAAAATATTAAAGACTTCAGGATGAGCTTTTTCTATTTCATCAAATAAAAGTACAGCGTAAGGACGATGTCTAACAGCTTCAGTTAAATGTCCAGATTCGTCATAACCAACATATCCAGGAGGAGAACCGATGAGTTTAGAAACAGAATGTTTTTCCATATATTCACTCATATCAACTTTGATAAGAGCTTTCTCGTCATTAAACATAAATTCTGCAAGAGCTTTTGAAAGTTCTGTCTTTCCAACTCCAGTCGGACCTAAAAACATAAAGGAACCAATTGGACGATTTGGATCACCAATGCCAACTCTACTTCTGCGAACAGCATCAGAGATTTTTTCAATAGCTTCTTTTTGACCTATAACTCTTTCGGAAAGTTCTTCTTCCATTCTTCTTAATTTAGCCTGTTCTTCTTCCAGCATTTTTGCTAAAGGAATTCCTGTCCATCTTGCGACCACATTAGCAATATCTTCTTCTGTCACCTCTTCCCTTAAAACTCTTCTATTTTTTTGAATCTTTTTTAATTTATCAAGTTTTAAATTAAGATCTTTGGTTAATTTCGGAACTTCACTATATTTAATTTCTGCAATTCTAGCCAAATCTCCAGTCGCTTCAAGATTTTCAGATTCAACTCTTAAATAATCTAATTTTTTACGAAGACTTTTAATATCTTCTAAAATATTTTTCTCATTACTCCATCTCACTTCCAATTCTTTCACCCCTTCTTTTATATTGGCTATTTCTTCATCGACTTGCTTAATTCTAGATTTTAATTCTGGGTTTTTAGTTTTAGAAGCACTTAAGTCTTTACTGAGAGCCTCTTTTTCAATTTGAAGTTTTAAAATTTTTCTATGCGCTTCTTCTAGATCAGATGGTTTATTTTCTAAAGAGATACGCATACTAGAAGCCGCCTCATCTATTAAATCTATCGCCTTATCCGGAAGAAATCTATTGGTAATATATCTCACAGATAAATTTGTAGCAGCTAAAAGTGCGTCATCGGTAATTCTAACTCCGTGAAAAAGTTCATACTTTTCTTTAAGTCCTCTCAAGATTGCTAAAGTATCTTCGATAGAAGGCTCTTCCACATAAATAGGTTGAAACCTTCTAGCTAAAGCAGAATCTTTTTCAATATGTTTTTGATATTCACTTAGAGTTGTTGCTCCGATAACTTTTATTTCCCCTCTTGCGAGTGCTGGCTTTAAAAGATTGGCCACATCGCTTCCTCCTTCTGCAGCACCAGCGCCGACAATGGTATGAATCTCATCGATGAAAAGAATTATTCTTCCTTCACTTCTTTCGATTTCTTTCATTATTTGTTTCAATCTTTCTTCAAATTCTCCACGAAATTTTGTCCCCGCTATAAGCATACCTAAATCTAAAAGTACTATTTCTTTATCTTTCAAAGATTCTGGTACATCTTGTCTAGCTATTCTGTTTGCAAGTCCTTCCACAATTGCACTTTTCCCTGTCCCAGCATCACCGATTAAGATTGGATTATTTTTTGTTCGGCGAGAAAGAATTTCCATGAGTCTCATGATTTCATTATCTCTACCAACAACAGGATCAAGTTTATCTTGTCTAGCGAGCTCTGTTAAATTACGAGTAAATTTAATAAGCCATTTATTTTTCTTTGCTTGCGGAATATTTTGAGAATTGGAACTTTTAAATTCTATTATTAAACTTTTGACTACATTTTTATCGATTTTAAATCTTTTAACTATTTCCTCTACTTGTTGCCCTCCAGATTCGAGAATAGCTAAAAATAGAGCTTCCACTCCAATAAATTCATCGTTCATTTCTTTAGCTAAATGAATAGAGCTTTCTAAAGTTTGAGCAAATTCTCCAGTTAAATACATTTGAGGAGTTGGAGAAAGAGTTGTCGCTACGGGAAAGCCTTCAATATTTTCCAAAAGAATATCTAAGAGAAGAATATAATCAACTCCCATTCTTTCCAAAATTGGAATAACTGCATTATCTTCTTGTAAAAGAATCCCTGCAAATAAATGTACAGGAGAGACATGATTCTGATTTCTTTCCATGGCTAACTGATGCGCTCTATGGATAGCGTCTTTGGCTTTAGTTGTAAAATTATTAAATGCTGGAGGCATAGTTTATATTATTTTTATTAATTATTTTTATATTTAAATTTTATCTTTCGAATCTTTGTTCACAAATTTCCCAATTAATATTAGAAATGAAAGCGTCAATATATTCAGCTTTTTTAGTAGCGTAATCTGGTATAAAAGCATGTTCAAATACATCCATGGAAAGAATTATTTTTGCATTCGCTAAAAGTCCTCTATCGTGTTCGTCCACCCAAGTTATAAATAATTCTCCAGTGTTTTCTTCTTTCACTAAAAGAATCCAACCAATTCCTCTTGCGAGTCCTGCTGATTTAAATTTTTCTAAAAAGTTTTCAAAATTTGTAAAATCTTTTTCAATAGCTTTCGCTAAATTACTTTCTTTGTCTATTTCTTTTCCGTCTTTAATCAAAGATTCAAAATAAATTTCGTGTAATTTCATTCCGTTGTATTCCCAGCCAAATCTTCGTTTCAATTCTCCCATCTCGTAACTTCCTTCTTTTACTTCTCCTTTACTGAATTTCTCTAGAATACTATTTACATTTTTAACATATCCCTCATAAAGAGTAAAGTGAATGTTAAGCGCGTTGTCTGAAAAACCATTCATTCCTAATAAATTTTTATAGTCTTTTGATGTGTACATATATTTATGTTTTCATTTTATCATAAAAGAAAATTTTTGAATTTACGTCTTAAAAAACTGATAATAATAATATTGACAATAATGTTAAAATATGCTAGATTTTTGAACAGACACTCAATTACAGATACTCAATTATGTACTTTAAAAATTTTGAAAAATGAAAAAAAATGTGTTTTTGATTGCGATCTTCGCCTTATTTATTCTTTCTTCGAGCATTTATGCTCAGAATAAAAACTTTGATGGTCTGCGGGCCACGGTAAAGGTTGGGCTTCTCCAGAGCAATCTGGATAAGTATTACGGCCTTGCCGACGGGAATTGTTCCCAATCATGTGAAAATGTTCAATTGATTATGGGAAACCGGTACAACTGGGCGCTTGGTAACGAAAAAAGAAATGGCGCTATTGTTGGCGCAGCACTCGGTTATAACTGGGTGTCATCATCAAACTTTTTGATTGGGATTGAAGGTGGTGCTTACAAGACTTTCATGGAATATGAACTCTACGGAGAAAATTTGCAAAATCTTTCCGGAGTTCAGGGTCCGGTTGTAAAAAATTTGAATTTGGATTATCTCGCGGACGCCTCTCTTATTTTAGGAGGAATTGTCGGAGAAAGATTTCTGGTTTATGGAAAAGGTGGAATAACTGGCGGTTATTTCAGCTATCTGGATAGAACGAACATTCATAATGATCGTGTATATTCAGAGAGTTCTTGGGTGCCTGGCTATACTGTCGGAGGTGGTATCAAATACGCCATCAATAATCGCTATGCACTCGGGCTTGAATATGGCTACACTAAATTTAATGACTTGGTACAGAGCACAAATAATACTTATGGTGCATGGACCGGAATTGTGACCACTAAACAGCATGTAAATTTACACGCTGTCATGGCAACGTTTACAATTGGTTTTGGAAAAAAAGCAGCCAAGATTAAACAACCACAAGTTGTACAAATCTACGAATACTGCTCCCCGGAAGAACCAAAAGAAGAGGAAAAACCTAACCTCAACAGAGGTTTAACTCCGTACTCTCACGGCTTCCAGGCACCAGAAGTTGGTAAAACTATTGTCCTGGACAAAATCTATTATGATTTTGATCAAGACTACATTCGTCCAGACGCCAAACCAGAACTGGATAAAGTGGTTGTCTATATGCAAGCATATCCGAATATGACAATTGAATTATCGTCACATACTGATAGTCGCGGAACACATCTCTACAACGAGGATTTATCTCAACGAAGGGCTGAAAGTGCTGTTCGTTACATCGTAGAACGAGGTATCTCTCCTAATCGCATTTATGCAAAAGGGTACGGAGAAAACCGTTTGGTAAATCATTGTAAAGACGGAGTTTTTTGCTCCGAGGATGATCATCAAAAAAATCGACGAACTGAGATTACAATTTTAAAAAAGTAATTTCATTTTTTAAAATAATTTAACCCTCTTTTTTAAAGAGGGTTATTTTTATTTTTTAAATTTATAATAAATTTCTTTCAAAACTTTCGTAAATCTCTCTAAATCTTTTTCTTTTGTTTCGGAATTTAAAGTAATACGAATTGTCTCTTGGGCTATTTTTTTAGCTGAAACTTTTTTATTATTTTTATATAAAGCATAAATGACATGTGAATATTCATCACTTTTTGCACTACAGGCTGATCCAGCCGAGATAGAGAACCCTTTATTGTCTAATCTCAAAACCATTTCGTCTGATGGAAAATCTGGAAGATAGAGAGAAATATTACTTGGTATTCTGTTTGGAATTCTTTCTTCTCTTACTATTCCAATCTTTTCTTTTTTCCATTCGTTTTCATTCCAAGCTCCATTTAATTTGGCCTCTGGTATATTTTTTAAAATATTTTTAAAGAAAGTATTTCTTTTGACCGCAATTTCTTCTAAAAATTTTACGTCTTTAATTTTCTTTTGAGCTTCTTCTATTGCCACAGCTAAACCAGTAGCTTTTTCTATATCTACTGTCCCTGAAAAAATATTTCTTTCTTGTCCTCCGCCGAAATAAAATGGAGAAATTTTAACAGCTTCTTTTTTAAATAAAATTCCAGATGATTTTGGACCGTAGATTTTTGACCCGTTTAAAGAAAGTAAATCTACTCCGAGCATATCTATATATAAAGATAAATAATTCCCAGCTTGGGCTGCGTCAGTATGAAAATATGGATATAGGTGTTGTTCTTTTTCTTTTTTCCATTCTTTTATCTTTTTACCAATATTTTTTATATCTTGTATAGTTCCGATTTCATTATTCACATACATAATAGAAACTAAAATAGTATTTTCTTTAATCGCCTTTTTTACTTCTACAGGGTCAATTAGTCCATTTTCATCACAAGAAATATATGTCGCTTCTATTTCTCCCATTTTTTCTAAATGCTCTATATTTTTTAAAACTGCTTCGTGTTCAATATTTGAAGTTACAATATGTGGCTTCACATAATTTTTATTATTTTTATTTTTCTCTTTATAAAAATTAAAAATTCCAAAAATAGCACTAGCACAAGATAGTGTTCCAGAATTTGTAAAATAGATTTCGTGTTCGCGAACTCCGAGAACTCTCGCGATTTTAGTTCTAGCTTCTTCTAAAATATTTTCAGACTCCAGTCCTTCTTTATATAAATTTGCAGGATTAAAATTAAAAGCCCCAACTTTTTTCATTTCAGCTAGCACTTTTTTGCTCGGCATAGTCTGTGAAGCAAAATCTAAATATACTCTTTCATTATTTTTTAATTCTATTTTTGTAGCTTTTTTCATAAATTAACTCTAATAAAATAACATATTTAGAATATAAAATATAGACTAATATTATTTTTTATGATATTATAGCCATTAATTATGTCTGAAAAATCAAGCTTAAAAGAAAAACAGCCAGTTGTCGCAGTAATGGGGCACGTCGATCATGGAAAGAGCTCTCTCTTGGATGCTATTCGTAATACTAATATTGTAGATGGTGAAGTTGGTGGAATCACTCAACATGTGAGTGCTTATGAAGTCTCTCATCAAATGCAAGACACAAAAGAAGTTAAAAAAATAACCTTTTTAGACACTCCGGGGCATGCCGCTTTTGGAGCTATGCGCGAAAGCGGAGCAAAGATTGCAGACATTGCAATTCTGATTGTTTCTGCTGAAGATGGCGCTATGCCTCAAACATTGGAGGCTTATAAAACCATTTCTGACAATAAAGTCCCTTGCGTCGTCGCTATCAGTAAAGTTGATAAACCAAATGCTAATATTCAAAAAACCAAGAACTCTTTAGTGGAGAGTGGAATCTATATCGAAGGCATGGGAGGAGATATTCCTTTTGTAGAAATTGACTCTAAGACTAAAAAAGGTATTCCCGATCTTTTGGAAACTATTTTACTTGTGGCTGAAATGGCGGATTTAAAATATGACGAAAATAAAAATGCAGAAGGTTTTGTTTTAGAAACTTTACTTGATGGAAAAAGAGGTATTTCTTCTACTTTGATAATTAAAGATGGGATACTTCCAAAATCCGGATCTATTTTAGCGGGTACCGCTCTTTCCCCTATTCGTATTATCGAAGATTTTGCCGGGAAACCAATTCAAAATCCAAAAGCAGGACAAGTTATAAAAGTAACAGGTTTTGATTCTGCGCCAGAAGTAAATGCAGATTTTATTTCAAGTGATAATAAAAAAGAAATTGAAAAACTGCAAACAGAATTAAAAAATGAAATAAAACAACAGGTTTTAGATCCAAGAATATTTAGAAACGCAAAACTTGTTATTCCAGTTGTCCTAAAAGCTGACACTATGGGGACATATAGTGTAGTAGAAAAAGAATTAAAAAAAATAGAAGTAGATGAAAAATCTGGAGCACCAAATGGTATAAAAATAAAATTTGTTGGTGGAGGAATTGGAAATATTACAGAGAGTGATGTTTTGGCTTCAGCACACGATGAAAATGTTTTAATAGTTGGCTTTAATGTAAAAGTAGAAAACAAAGCTAAAGATGAAGCAGAAAGATTAAATATCAAACCAGTAACTTTTGATATTATTTATAAATTAGGAGAATGGTTTAGAGAAACTGTCGACGAAAGACTTCCTCATGAAGAAATCGAAAAACTAATTGGTAAATTAAAAATCTTAAAAACTTTCTCTACACAAAAAGACAAACAAGTTTTGGGAGGTAAAGTTTTAGAGGGTAGTATGAAACTTGGCGCTAAAGTGAAAATCTTTAGAAGAGATTTTGAAATTGGTTCTGGAAAAGTTTTAGAACTTCAGTCTATGAAAATTAAAGCCGTCGAAGTAACTGAAGGAAACGAGTGTGGAATTATGATTGAAAGCAAAACAGAAATTATTCCTGGAGATATGGTGCAAATTATAGAAATTGAAAGAAGAAAAATTATTTAATTTAATATGAAGAAAGTTACTCACGAAATAGAAGATTTAGATTTTGCTGGACAAACAGAAAGACAAGTAAAAATAGGTCTTCAAATAAGAGCTTTGGCTCAAGACTTTTTTCAAAAAGAATCTTCTGGCGTCTCTCTTATCACAGTTACAAAAGCAGATATTTCAAGAGATTTAGAAAGATCAAATATTTATATTACTGTCTTACCAGAATCAAAAGAAGCGCAAGCTTTATCTTTCGCAAAAAGAATGCGATCTGATTTGAGAACGGTTTTAAAAAATAAATTACGAATTAGAAAAATACCAAATGTAGAAATAAAATTAGACGAAGGAGAAAAAGCGAGACAAATAATGGATACACTTTTAAGAGAAAAAAAATAAAAACCACGAGATGTGGTTTTTATTTATTGTGCCCGAGAAAGGACTTGAACCTTCATGGATTGCTCCGCTTGCTCCTAAGGCAAGTGCGTCTACCAATTTCGCCACCCGGGCAGGTGTGAAATAAATTTTAACATAAAAACCTATTTTAAAAAAGAGGGTTTTGTGATAAGATATTGAAATATTCAAAAGAATGTTTTGCCCCTATAGCTCAGTTGGTAGAGCAGTTGCCTCTTAAGCAAACGGTCGTAGGTTCGAATCCTACTGGGGGCACAAAATTATAGCTTAAACAGGCTTGTGTTCACTCCCTCACTTTTTAAAAGTCTCAATTTTTCTTTTGTCCCTCCCTTTCCAGAATATTTACCAATTTTTCCATCACTTCTAACTACTCTATGACACGGAACTTTTACAAGTAATTTATTTTTAGCTACAGCATTCCCGACGGCTCTTACAGCTTTTGGTTTCCCGATTCTTTTTGCTAATTCTTTATAGGTTATAATTTCTCCTTTTTTAATTTTCAAAAGTTCTGCCCAGACTTTTTGCTGAAAAGGCGTCCCTTCTTGATGAAAATCTTTTTTCATAATTAAGAAATTATTTTCTTTATAAACTCCATTATAAACTTTTCATCTGTTGAACGAAAGCTCGCAGCGTCAAAATGTCCTCCACCATTATATTTTTTAGCAAGTTTAGACAAGTCAACTTTTCCTTCTCCTCTCAAACTGACTTTCAATTCCCCTTTTGAAAAATTATAAATAAGAGTAAATAATTTTGTCTTTTCTGCTAATTGATGTCCGAGTTCATTTTTAAATGTAGAGCTAGCATTGATAGCATAAACTTTGTATCCCTCAAAATTTATTAGTTTTGCATTTCCTAATTGATTTTCTACCAACTTTAAATAATTAGTTTGTAAAATTTTAGCTATTTTTTCTATTTCTAAAAATTTCTTTCTGTCTTCAAAATCTTTTTCAGCTTGAGAAAAAACTTTAAAATCAAAATCTAAAGTCGCTAAATAAGCAATTAGATTTTCTTCTTTTTTTCTTATTTGTTCATTTTTACTAAAACTATAAGTGTCTCCGATTGAAATATATTGAATCAGTTTTGGAATTTCTGTTTTTGGAAAGAAATATTCATGAACAAGATAGGAACCAGAAACTTCGTTTCTAAAAATAGATCCAGCTAAAGATTCCACTAATTCTTTTTTGCCAATATGATGATCTATCACTACAAGTTTTTTAGCAACTTTTTCTACTTTTTTGATTTCTCTTTCGTTTAAACAAAAATCTATAAAATAAACTTCTTTATCTTTTAAATCAGAAACTTTTATCTTTTTACCTTTTAAAATATCTTCGCCTGTCGCGTTATAAGAAAGTGAAATATATTCAGCTTTATTTTTAAATTTTTTCCAAGCGGTATAAGCGGAAGCAAATCCGTCTAAACAATTTTCATGATAAAAAACAACTATATTTTTAGAAATTTTGGTCATAAGATTTTAAGGTTGTGTTCAAAAAAATTATAGCATGAAAGATTTTTTTGTGTTAGAATGGCTTAGAAAATATTATGGCTAAAGAAAATATTTATAGTAATTCAGATTTAGAAAAAAATATTGCTTCCACTTGGGGTGAAAGTGTTTTATCATTTCAAGATCTCACATTTTGGTATCACGAAAATAAACCAATTTTGAAAGAAGCTAATTCGAATATTCGTAGAGGGCAAAAATTAACTCTTATGGGGCAAAATGGAGCGGGAAAATCTACCCTCTTCTCTATTATTACTGGAGAAAACAAAGCTGTGGAAGGAAGAGTGGTGATTGGAAATGATTTAAAAATCTCTTTAGCCAAACAAGCTATACCTCATGAGAAATGGGATTTAACTGTTCGAGAATTTTTAGAAGAAGCTTTTACAGAAAAAGTATACGATATTGATAAAAAAGCAGAAAAGGTTTTTGAAATTATAGATTTAAGACCAATTCACAAAACTAAAGATATAAAAACAAAAAAAGATGAGGCGCAACTTTTACTAAATAAAGAAATAAAAGATTTGTCTGGTGGACAAAAAGGAAAACTTTTAATTGCCCAAGCTCTTATTAATGAGCCGGATATTTTACTTTTGGATGAGCCGACAAATAATTTAGATAAAGAAGGAGTGAAACTTTTAACTAAATTCATGAAAGAATATTCTGGAACAGCGATTGTTATTTCTCACGATGAAAACTTTTTAAATTCTTTTACGCATGGAATTTTATATATCAATACTCAAAATCAAAAATTAGAGCAGTATGTCGGAAATTACTTTAAAGCTGTAGATGAAATTAAAAGACAAATTGAGAGAGAAAAAAGAGAAAACGCTCAGCTCGAAAAAAAGATTCAAGAAAATAAAGACAAAGTGAACTTCTTTGCTCATAAAGGAGGAAAAATGAGAAAACTCGCTGCAAAATTAAAAGATGAATATGAAGAAATGGAAGACAATATGGTTGATGAAAGAAAAGAAGATAGAACTATACGAAAGTTTAATATCGGCATTAATGATGAAGAAAAAGATAAAATGGGTGGAATAATAATGGAAATTGATAGGGTTAATATTTTAAAATATGGAGAATCTTTAGATGTGGATATAAAAAATATAGAGCTTCGTAAAGGAGATAAATTACAAATTATAGGACCAAACGGTATTGGTAAAACTACTCTATTAGAAAGAATCGCCAAAAGAAAAGCGATTGGGGTAAATATAAAAGATGGGATAAATATTGGATATTATAGACAAGATTTTGCAACCTTAGATTTTAATGAAACTGCTTACAATGAATTAGCTAAAGCCTCTAAAAAATTAGACGACCATAATTTGAGAAGTACCGCAGCAGGATTTCTCTTGGGAGGTAAAGAATTGGCTACAAAAGTAGGAAATTTATCTGAAGGACAAAAAGGATTGCTTATGTTTGCTTATTTAACTTTACTTGAACCAGGGATTCTTATTTTCGATGAACCAACAAATCATATTAACTTTAGACATATTCCAATAATTGCTGAAGCTATAAAAAATTATGAAGGTGTCGTTTTAATGGTCTCTCACGTAAATAACTTTGTAAGACAGGTAGGCATTACAAATACTTTAGATTTAGGAAATCTAAGTAAAGAATAATTAAATCTCTTCTTTTATCCCTTTTTCTATTTCAAGAAGTCTTTGTTTAGCGTTGGAAAAGATTTCTTCTTTAGCCTCTTTTAACTTTTCTATATAAACTTTTTCTAAATCTTCATCTGAAATAGACTCGTCATAAATAAGAGATTCTTTTATCTCTCTAGCTTTATCTTCGAACTCTTTTAAAGAAGACTCTTCTAAAAATTCTAATTGATTATCTAAACGATGAAATTCTGGTTCAATTTTTTTAAGAACTACAATTATTTCTTCTAAAATTTCTTTTTCTTTTGGACTAAAATTTTCTAAATTTATCATATTTTTATTAATTTATCTAGCAACAGCGTATCTAGTAATAGCTTTGACTGGAATAACCGCTACAGCATTTAAAAGTTTAAACGCTGCTTCCAGTATGTCTGGAATACCTTCTTCTAAACCTGCTCCTAATCCATCAAGAAAGCCAGAAAAAGCTTTTGAAGGACTAGAAGACATAATACCACCCCAAAGACCAATAAGAGGTTTAGTAAGAATAGCAGTACTACCTTTCCAAACTTTTGCCCCAGAGTCTAAAAGATTTTTTTGTAAATCTTTTTTATATTTTTTAAAAACAGCTTTCATTTCAGGACTTTCTAGTCTTTTTTTTCTATTTTCTAATTGTTCTTTAGTAAATTTAGAAACTTTGGTGACAAGACCTTCTTTTTCTCTTTCCATTTTTCTAAGCATTTCAAGTTTTGTTTTTAAAAGTTTATGATCTTCTTTATCATAAAGAATTTTATCCTTTTTCAAATCTTTTATTTCTTCTTTAGTTCTGAAGATTTCCGCTTCTACTTGTTTCGAATATCTTCTTCTATTTCTTTGCAAATCAACCCTTTCACGAATTTTAGCGTCTTTTTCTGCTATATATTGTTCTGCGTCCTTTCTTTTTTCGAATCTTCTTTCAAGCATTTTTCTTTTAACAGGATCTTTTTCGTTAACTAATATCTCATTAAGCATTTCTTCTTCCCTAACTTTTTTATCCTCACCTGAAATATTTCTCAACTCTTGTATACGCTTCTCTCCTAATAAATTATTAAAATAACTTTCATTTAAGCCTTTTACTACTTTTTTATATTTTTTCTTTATTTCAACTCTTTCTTTATTGTCTCTTTTCTTTTCTAGTTTTTTAGAAAAATAATTTCTATTATCTTTAGGAGAAAATTTTTCATCGTCTAAAAACTTTTTCTCCCCCTGAAATCTCTCGTCGTCGTCACCATACTCAAGATTTTTATATTTAAATCTAGACCCTCTTTTTTCTTCAACCTCATCTTCTGTACTATCTCTTGATTCTTGAGGGTTATCAGTATGGTCTGGCTCAGACCTGTTAGATTTTGATAAAATATCTTCGTATTCTGCATCTTGAATTATTTTGTCTTCAGTTTCTTTCTTCTTTTTATTTTTAATCCACTCACTCATGACAACAGTCTTTCCTTTAGTGGCTTCATATAATCCTTGAGCAGCATTTGAAACTATATTAAAAGCTCTTTTTAAAGGAGATATTTTTTCAATGGTCTCTAAAGTTTCTTCAGTCTTAGATTCTGGAGGCTGTGATTCTGGATTCAATGGTTCTGAAGGTATTCGTATAGATTCACGTTCCGAAGGTGTCTCTGTGGATACAGAACCACTATTCACCTCTTCCACTTTTTTACTTTTGGCAAAATTATTTTTTTTTTCTTTAAGAATATGCCTAGTGTCCTTCCCTCTCACGGGATTAGTTTTTGTTCCCCTTATTTCCATAAATATTTTATGTCTATATTATACCTTAAAAATGGGAGTATTTCGCTACTATCTAATAGTTTTAAAATGTGTTATTATATTAGCAAGTAAGTTCGCTCTCACTAATCTCAAAAAAATTATCTCTCCAAAGTTTTAGTTTGATGTGTCTAGGAAAAGTTGTGCTTACGGGTTTATAAAAAATAAAATAAAAAATAAATGCAAGAAAATAAATTATATGTTGGAGGCATTCCTTATACTTCAACAAAAGAAGATTTAAGAAAACACTTTGAAGCTGCTGGTGAAGTCAAAGACGCTGTGATTATCATGGATAAAATGACAAATCGCTCAAAAGGATTTGGTTTCGTAGAAATGACAAATCCAGCTGATGCGGAAAAAGCAATTTCTATGTTCCATGGTAAAGAATTTATGGGAAGAGAACTTACCGTAAATCTTGCTCGTCCAATGGAAGCTAGAGAAGATAGACCTAGAAGAAATTTCTAATTTAAATCTTTAAAATAAAAACTCCGCAAATCACGGAGTTTTTATTTATTATTTATTCCACTTCTTTTTGATTAAAGCTTCTTTTGCGGCGCGTGTTTCTGCTTCTTGTTTACTTCTCCCCTCTCCTTCAGCCACTTTTTCCTCTCCAAAATAAATACCGACTATAAATTTTTTATCATGATCTGGACCAGATTCTGAAAGCACTTTATAACTTGGAGTAACACTTAGAATATCTTGAGACTTTTCTTGGACTACACTTTTAGCATCTTTATATTTTCCAGCTTCCACCACTTCATCTGTATGAGTAAGTAAAGTCTTTTCTATAAAACTTTTAGCAAAATCATATCCTTTATCTAAAAATACAGCTCCAATAAAAGCTTCGTAGGTATCTGCCAAAATAGAAAGTCTAGCTTTTCCAAAATCTTTACTTTCTCCTTTAGACAAAAATAAATAATCATTGAACCCGAGTTCTCTTGCTACAGAACCTATAGATTTAGTATTCACAAGTGCAGCCCTATAAGAAGTCAGTTCCCCTTCAGCTAAATCTTGAAATTTATTATACAGATAATTTGTAGAAACTAATTCCAAAACAGCGTCTCCTAAAAATTCCAAACGCTCATTATGCCCTAATTTAAAACTACTATTTTCATTTATATATGATCTATGAATAAAAGCTTGAATGAGTAAATTTTTATTTTCAAAAATTATATCTAAATCTTTTTCTAATTTTGGAAAATCTCTATCTTTTTCTTCATGTTTAT
The DNA here is from genome assembly GCA_034927475.1 of Candidatus Elulimicrobiales bacterium. Lineage (GTDB taxonomy): Bacteria > Patescibacteriota > Minisyncoccia > Phycocordibacterales > UBA5272 > UBA5272. The sequence goes on along the minus strand of JAYFPW010000002.1, from coordinate 24,221 downwards.
TATTGTTTTTTAAAACTTTCTTATTTGCCATAATTTTCTCCTATCTTTTCTATACCAAGTGCAATGATTGGTTTAATATCATCATAAATTTTTAATTCTTCTATTTGATCTAAAGAAAACCACTTCGCTTCTGTGAGACCAGTGTTTTCTTCTTCTAGCTTAAGAGGCTCATGTTTTCCTTCAGCTAAAAAGTAATGAACGTGTTTTTTAACTTTCTCAGAAGGTAACATTTGTCCTTCCTCTGAAAGTTCTTCTTTATTTTTTGCGTTTGCAATATAAGTATTCTCTTGAAGCTTATCCTTAATAACTACATTAATTCCAATCTCTTCTTTGATTTTTCTTAAAGCTCCGACTCGAACATCTTCGTCTTCTAAAAGCTTTCCTTTTGGCAGGGTCCAATGTTTAAAAATATCTTTTACAAAAGCTAAGAAAATCTTTTCTTCAAAGACAGAATAAACCAAACCTCCTGCTAAATTTACAGTTTCGAGATTAGTTTTTTTTTGGCTAGATTCTTCTTTTCTAGGCTCTCCCATTTCTTTATAAATAGTACCTAAAACCCCATTCACAAACTTGTGCGAAGTGGCACTACTATAATTTTTTGCTAATTCAATAGCTTCATCGATAGCTACTTTAGGAGGAACTTCTTCACTATTAAAAAGAAGCTCTGCCAAGCCAAGACGAAGAATATTTCTATCCATCACATTTATTTTTTCTAAAGGCCATTCTGGAGCCGCTCGAGAAATAATATCATCCAAAGTTGCTATTCTTTCTTGAACGGTAGTGAGAAGATTTAAAATAAAACCGTCGTCACTAGCGGAAGCAAATTCTTCCGTCTGCTTATCAATCATCTTTTGTAAACTTTCTCTATCAATACTTAAATTATCGTTAGCATCAAGTTCAAAAAGAATCTGAAGAACAATACCTCTAGCCAAATGTCTATTTATACTCATATTTTTATATTACTGATTAAAGTATATCACAAAAATAAACCCTCTAAATCATAGAGGGTTTATTTTTAAATTTAGAAATTAAGCGGTTTTAGCTTTAACTTTTCTAACAACTCTACCTTTATACATTCCACAAGCATCACAAGCTGTGTGAGAGTGAAGCATTGCCCCACAATTTGGACAACCTTGAAGATTCGCTTTCTTTAAAGCGTGATGACTTCTTCTATTTGCTGTGTGAGCTCTTGTATGTCTCATTCTTACTACCATAATTTTGATTTATTTATTGACTCAAATAATATCATTTTTCTTAGTTTTTTGCAAACAAACCGCCCAGAAAGGGCGGTTAATTAAATTACAATATCATTCTCTTTTAAAAAAGCTTGATATTCAGGATCTTTGCTTAAGTCTTCACCTCGATGAGCTCTACAAATAGGCTCTGAACAAACACAAGGCTCTCCATAGCATCTATGTTCAAAACCAGGACGAGATTGTAAACATTCAAGACAAAATGTTTTTCCACTGATTTCCACAAATTGATCTTCTTCCCAAAAGTACATAATTCTTTCTCCTTTCGTATTTAAATTTAATTCTGAGATTATTCTAGACAAATACCCCGTCTTTGTCAAACCTTTTTACTTTTTATTTTGTGTTACTATCTTTATATCTTTAAAACTTGAATTTTTCAGTTTAAGGTATTCAATTTATTTGGATTAAAACTTTAACTATATGCAAGAAGAAAAAACTTCCATTAAAATAGATGCGCCAAAAGAACTGTCTTTTATCCATTTAAGAACACATTCTCATTACTCTATTTTAAAATCTTTACCTCAAATAAAACAATTAGTCTCAAAAGCAAAAGAATATGAGATGCCTTTTTTAGCTTTAACTGATTACAATAATATGCATGGAGCTATAGAGTTCTATAAGGCATGTAAAGCAAAAGAAATAAAACCTATTATTGGTGTAGAGCTAGACTATCGTAGTGAGAGCAATTCAAAGAAAAAATATAAGCTAGTTTTTTTAGTAAAAAATAATGACGGATATAAATCTTTAATGAATTTAGTTTCTATAGCTAATCTTAGAGACCAAAAAGATCCGCATATTACTTTTAAAATTTTGAAAGAAAATCTTAATCAGGATTCTGGGCTAATAATACTGTCTGGAGGTGGAGATGGAGAAATTGCAGATTTTCTAATTAAAGGAAATTTTGAAAAATCTAAAAAATATGTAGAAAAGTTTGAAGAAGTTCTTGGAAAAAATTCTTTTTATTTAGAAATTGTTCCACAGACTTATTTTAATTTTTCAAAAGAGCTAAAAGAAAATACTATTAAATTTGCTAAGGAAATATTAAATGAAGAGTGGAGATTAATTGCCACACAAAATTCTCACTATTTAAGTGAAAATGATAAGTCTGCCCACAAAGTACTTTTTAATATTCATGGTGAACTCGAAGATGATGAACTTTATAAATATAAATTTGTTCAAGATGATTTCTCTTTTATAGATACAAAAAAAGCAGAAGAGATTTTTGGAAAAATAGAAAAAAAATATAATATAAATTTAATAAAAAATACTTTTAATTTAGCAGAATCTTTAAATTGTGAAATAGAGCTAGGTAAATGGCACTTTCCAAATATTGCTATAGATTATCAAAAAGAATTAGATGCCGGGGAAACTTTAGATGATGTTTTAAAAAGACTTGCCGAAGAGGGTCTTATAAAAAGAGAAATTGGGGAAGAAAGAAAAAAAGATGTTTTAGAGAGGCTTTATTATGAGCTTGATATTATTAAAACCAAAGGTTACGCACCATACTTTCTAGTAGTGTATGACTTATTAAAATATGCTGCTGATAATGGAATACTTACCAATATTAGAGGGTCTGTGGCAGGATCGATGGCTACTTATTTATTACAAATTACCAAATGTGACCCTCTTATTTATCAAATCCCCTTTGAAAGATTTCTAAACCCAGAAAGACCATCTGCGCCAGATATTGATATGGACTATGCTGATAATAGAAGAGATGAAATGATTAATTATGTGAGAGGCAAATATGGAGAACATAATGTAGCCCAGATTGGAACTTTTGGTACTATGCTTGCAAGAGGTGCTGTGAAAGATGTAGCTAGAGCCATGAAATATCCATACTCGCTTGGAGATAGAATCTCTAAAATGATACCGATGCCAAAGCAAGGCTTCCCAGTTTTTATAGATACAGCCTTAGAAGAAGTTGAGGATTTGAAAAATTTATATGACACTGAAAGAGAAGTACAAATAATTGTAGACATGGCAAGAAAAGTAGAAGGTCTTGTTCGTCATATTGGAGTTCATGCTGCTGGAGTGGTTATTTCTCCAGATAAAGTGGAAACCTATTCCCCTATTCAGTGGGATCCAAAAGGTGAAGGAAAAATTATCACTCAATACGATATGCACTCTGTAGATGAAGATAATGCAGGACTTTTAAAATTCGACTTCTTAGGTATTCGTAACTTAACCATTTTAAAAACTGCTATTAATTTAGTAAAAGAAAGATATGGAAAAGAGATTGATATTGAAAAAATTGATTTAGAAGATAAAAAAACTTTTGAAATGTTGGCAAATGGAGAAACCATGGGACTTTTTCAATTAAACGGTTCTGGAATGACAAAATTTTTAAAAGATCTAAAACCAACTTCTATTTTTGATATTAACGCTATGGTTGCTCTTTACCGTCCTGGACCGATAAATAATATCCCTGTTTATATTGAAAGAAAGCATAATCCAAAACTTGTAACTTATTTGTACGACGATAAAAACCTTAAAGAAATTTTAGAAAAAAGTTTTGGGGTGCTTGTTTATCAAGATGACCTTCTTTTGATGGCCATTAAAATTGCTGGTTATACTTGGGGAGAAGCTGATAAATTCCGTAAAGCTGTTGGTAAAAAAATTCCAGAAGAAATGCAAAAACAAAAAGAGAAATTTATTAATGGCTGTGTCTCACATTCAAATTGGCCACTTAAAAAAGCGGAAGAACTTTGGCACTGGATAGAGCCTTTTGCGGCTTACGGATTTAATAAAGCCCATTCTGCTTCTTATGGAAGAGTCGCTTATCAAACAGCTTTTATGAAAGCAAACTATCCTATAGCTTTTATAACCTCGATTTTAACAGAAGAGTCTGGGGATATTGATAAAATTTCAGAAATTGTAAATGAAGCTGAAAGAATGGGTATTAAAGTTCTTCCTCCAGATGTAAATTACTCTCTTGGCGGATTCTCTATAACTGAAGATGAAGAAAATAAAAAACATAAAGAAGCTATACGTTTCGGTTTATACACAATTAAAAATATGGGTGCAGCTATCGCCGATGCGATAATAGAAGAAAGAGAAAAAAAAGGTGTCTATAAAAATCTAGAAGATTTTATGAATAGGATAAATCATAAAGATTTAAATAGAAAATCTTTAGAAGCTTTAATTAAATGTGGGGCAATGGATAAATTTGGAGAGAGAAATCAGTTGTTATTTAATGTAGATAGTCTTTTGGAATATCACAAAAAACATATAAAAGATAATAAAGAACAGGATAATCTTTTTAGTTTCTTTGAAGACACTCCCTCTAGCTTTACCTTGAAAGAATGCGAACCTGTTTTACAAAATGAAAAATTAAAATGGGAAAAAGAGCTTTTAGGTTCATATATTTCTGGATCGCCTTTGGATAAATGGAAAAATTCTATCTTAAATAGAACAGTGAATATACAAAATATTTTAGAAGAAGCCAATAAAGATGTGCAAGATAATCAAAAAATTAAACTGCCTGTTTTAATCGATAAAATCAAAACCACAAAAACTAGAGCTGGAGATTATATGGCTTTGGTAAAAATATCTGACTTAACAGGACAGTTTGAAGTGGCTGTTTTTCCAAAGGTTTATAAAATTTTGAAAGAAAAATTGATACCAAATGTTCCCCTTACTTTCTCTGGAAGAGTTGCCAATAAAAATGGTGAAAAAACGATGGTGGTGGATAACATTGAAGAATTAAAATAAAATCTTAATTTATAAGCTAAAAAATGACATCTTTTTCTAGTTGCAATAATTCACATTTTTGATATAATGTTCTCATCATGAATTGGCTATTTACTGCAATCGCAATTATATCTATTTTACTTATAGTTTTAGTGCTTCTCCAAAAAGCAAATACAGATGGAGCTGGTCTTGGAGGTGGAGACTCTATGGGGATGAATAATAAAAAAAGAGGACTAGAAAAAAAGATCTTTCAATTTACTATTTTAGTAGTAGTACTTTTTGTCACTTTTAACATGATTGCTATACTTGCAAGATAATTCCAATTTATTTTGTTCGACTTTTAATTTAATCACAATTTACTAAACTGATTTTCTTTTTGTTTAAACTTTTTAAACAAAACCAAAAATATGGAAGATAATACTATCAAAAACGAATCCATGTATGACATTAATCTAGATATAGAAAAAAATGTCAAAAAAATAAAACAGAAAAATAAGAAAAAAACTTTTTGGAAAAAAATATCCATAATCAAAGCCTCTTATATCTTAACTTATAAATCTTTACCGGCTAGAAAAATATTTCTATTTTGGACAAGCGTTATTCTTGGTCTAATATTTTTATTTTTAGCTTTTACAACTTTTAGCAATAAATTCCTAATAGATGTCCCTACTTATGGCGGAGAAATTTCTGAAGGAGTTATAGGGGTTCCTAGATATATAAATCCAGTTTTAGCGTCCACCGATTCTGAAAAAGATTTAACCAGATTAGTTTTTTCTGGGTTACTTAAAAAGGATATAGAAGGTAATATTATAAACGATCTTGCTACTGAAGTTTCTGAAAGTGACGATAGATTGTCTTATACGGTTTTTTTAAATCCTGATGCAAAATTTCATGATGGAAGAAAAATTACATCCGATGATGTTATCTTTACCCTAAATAAAATTCAAGATAAAAAACTAAATAGCTCTTTAGCTATAAACTTTGAAGGAGTTACAGCTGAAAAAATTGATGATACAACTTTAACTTTCCATCTTAAAAGACCTTTTTTCCATTTTAAAGAATCTTTAACTTTTGGAATTTTGCCAAAACATTTATTAGAAAATCTGTCCACCGAGGAATTCACTTTTTCAGAATTTAATATTAGACCTGTCGGTTCTGGACCTTTTAAAATAGATTCTGTTGTTAAAAAATCCAATATTGCTAATAAATATGTGCTGGCTGCTAATAAAAATTATCTAAACGGAAGGCCGTATTTAGATAAAATCAATATAAATATATATCAAAATACAGAAGATCTTCTTTCTGCTTTAAACGATGGAAAAATAGAATCAACTTCTCATTTAAACTATTCTTCTTTCGCAAAAATTAATAGTAGCAATAAAAACATTGTCTCTAGAAATTTGACCACTGTTTACTCTCTTTCTTTTAATCCAAACAAAAATAGTTTGTTGGCAGAAAAAAATATTAGAGTTTATCTCTCTAGTTTAATTAATAAACAAGAAATTATAGATTCAGTTTTTGGCGGATATGTAACAAAAAAAGATTTCTTCTTCGGAAATTCAGACTTTGCCTCTGAAACGACAACAGATCCAGAATCAAAAGATTTAGAAAAATTAAAGGAAAAAACTTTAACCATAACCACAGCAGATTTACCAGAATTAAAACAAGTGACTGAAAAAATAGCTGACACTTGGAGAGCTCAAGGTGTAAATGTGGAAGTGGTTGTTTATAGTTTAAGTAATTTAGCAGAAGTTATTAAAAATAGAGACTTTGAAATTTTAGTTTTTGGATCGATTATTGAAAGAGATACAGATTTATACGCTTATTGGCACTCTACTCAAAAAGCTTATCCTGGTTTAAATATTACTGGATATATGAGTAACGCTTTAGATAAAAACTTAGAAAGTCTTAGACAGGATTTTACAGAAACAAGAGTCACCTTCTTAGAAGAAATTAACCAAGAATTAATTAAAGAAGTTCCAGCCATGCCACTTTATTCTAATAATCTAAATTACACAATTAATAATAAAGACTTAGCAAAAGAATTGGACGGACTTCTCCCAAAGAATTTATTAGATAAAAGTGAAAGATTTATAGAAGTAAAAAACTGGTTCAAGTTTAAAGAAAAAGTTTGGAAATTTAGTTACAAAAAACCACTTATAGAAAAGTTACAAAATTTATTACATTAATTAAAAAAATATGAATACAAATAATAAACCATTAAATAAAAATACTAGAAAAAATAATACAAGACCACCTAAATCTTCTGGCCCAAAAAGTTCCAGAAGTAGCTATGCTGGTATGAGTAGAAGACCTAGTTCTCGTCCACCTATTAGAAACAAAAAGAATGCTGGCTTAAAATTTGAAACTAAGATTTCTGAAGGGACTGAATTAGCTCACATTCCCCCTCTAGCTTCTGATTCTATTAGAATTATAAACTTGGGTGGAGTAGAAGAGATTGGTAGAAATATGAGCTGTATTGAATACAAAGACAGTATTATTGTTGTCGATTGTGGTTTTCAATTTTCTGAAAGTACAACACCTGGTATTGAATGCATTCTTCCAAACACCAGATATTTAGAAGAGAACAAACATAAAATTAAAGGTCTTCTCATTACTCACGGACACCTTGATCATATTGGAGCTATTCCTTATATTCTTCCAAGAATTGGTAATCCAAAAGTTTATGCCCGCCAATTTACAGCTCTCATGATTAAAAAAAGACACGAAGAGTTTCCACAACTTGATCCGTTAAACTTAGAAATCATAGAAACTGAAGACACTGTAGAACTAGGAGATTTAAGAGCAAAATTCTTTGCCGTATCTCACGCTATTCCAGACTCAATGGGATTAATTATTGAAACTCCTTATGGAGATATTGTTCACACAGGAGACTTAAGACTTGATCATGATGACGGAATTCCTACCCCATCAGAGCTTGAAAGATATGAGATTTTCAAAGGGAGAAAAGTTCTTTGTCTTTTAACAGACTCTACCAACTGTGAAAATCCTGGTTTTTCTATTTCAGACAGAGTTGTTTTTGAAAATATTAGAAAAATCATTAGAGACGCTAAAGGTAGATTAATTATTGCAACCTTCTCATCTCAAGTAGAAAGAATGTTAGAAATAATGAAAATGATAGAAAGTTATGGTAAAAAAATAGCTGTTGAAGGAAGGAGTATTAAAACAAATATTGAGGTCGCTAAATTAGCGGGGCTTTTAAAAGTTGATCCAAAAATAATTATACCGATTGAAGATATTGAAAATTATCCTAGAGACAGGGTTGTGATTTTAGCAACCGGAGCTCAAGGAGAAGAGTTTGCTGTTTTAAATAGAACTGCGAACGGTACTCATAAATATATTAAACTAGATAAAAACACTACTATTTTAATGAGTTCTTCTATAGTTCCTGGTAATGAAAGAGCTGTGCAGATGTTAAAAGATAAACTTTCAAGAAAAGGCGCTCACATTATTCACTACAAAACTTCTGACGTTCACTCTTCTGGACACGCAAATCATGATGAACTAGTTTGGATACACAGCAAAATCGCTCCTAAATTCTTTATTCCAGTTCACGGATATCATTATATGCTTCGAGTGCACGCAGATATTCAAAGAGAGCTTGGTATGCCAGAAGAAAATATTATTATTCCAGACAACGGTATGATTATAGAAATCCAAAACGCTGGAGAAAAAATTGTAGCTCTAAAAGAGTTCGCCCCAAACGAAATGATTATCGTAGATGGTATGACTGTTGGAAAAATACAAGACGTAGTTATGCGAGATAGACAAACTTTGGCTGAAGACGGTATGTTTGTAGCTATTGGAGTAATAGACAATCACACTAAAAAACTTAAAAAATCCCCTGATTTAATTTCTAGAGGTTTTGTTTATCTAAAAGAGTCTCAAGAGCTTCTTTATCAAACCAGATCTTTAGCTAAAAAAATTATAGAAGAGAATTTAGAAAAAAATACTAACGTTGGTATGGATGATATAAAAAATGAACTTAGTGAAGCTTTAGCAAAATTCTTGTTACAAAAAACTGCTAAACGTCCAGTAATTATCCCTGTAATTATAGTGGTATAATGTATTTAAATTAAAAACTAATTCGAAATTATTATGGAGAGTAAGCAAAAGAAAAGACTTTTGGGTGTGATTTATTTAGTTGTAGCTTTGTATGCTTTACACAACTTTTCTGTTTATTTTATCTTTTCTGATTTTTTAGACCAATATTTTAGCAAGGTTACTTTAAGTATAATTTTTGCTGGTGGAGCTTTTTTGGCGATAGTTATATCTAATTTTCTTGGAAAGATTATTCGAAAATTTACAAATTTTAGAACACTGCTATTGGTATCTATTACTCAATTTATAATAGTTTTGACTTTATCGTTAGCTAATTATATAAATCTCTACTCTTTAGCTATTTTTGCTGTTTTATATTTAACCTTCTCAACTCTTATTTGGGTTTCCATAAATATCTTTATTGAACAATTTTCAGAAGATGAAAATACAGGATCAATTCGAGGAACAATATTAACTATTTATAATTTTCTCTCTATAACCACACCTTTCCTTTCAGCAAGTATTTTTAATTATATCGGTTACACTGGATCTTTTATTTTAAGCGGTTTAGCTCTTTTACCTTTAACTTATATAGTAGCCACATCTTTTAAACAAGTAAAAGAACCAAAATACGAAACAAAAAATCTTGTAGATGGAATCAAAACTGTAGCAAAAAATAAAAATATGTCAGGAGTTATAGCTTCTTCTTTTGCTTTAAACTCTTTTTACGCTGTAGTAAATATTTACCTAATATTATATTTAACAGAAACTTTGGGTATGTCTACAACTATTTTTGTTGGAATAATAACCCCTATCACTTTAATACCTTTTATAATTATCCCTTATAGACTAGGAAAATATTCTGACTCTATTTTTGGAGAGAAAAAATTAATGCTTTTCGGAATCTCTTTACTAAGTATTATTTTAGTTTCTATATTTGTTTTCAATATTTCTACCAACAATCCTATTATTTGGATAATATTATTATTTCTTGCTAGATTTGGAGCTTCTGTCGCTGAGACTGAAAATTATGCCTACTTTTATAGAAAAGTTGACGGTAAAGACACTGGCATGATAGCTCTGTTCCAAAACATGTTTAATGTGGGATTCTTATTCGTTTCTGTATCGGGCGCTGTTCTTTTAAAGATTTTTAATGGTAATCTTACAAGTATTTTCTTTGTGGTGGGAATATTTGGATTTCTTTCTCTTTTCTTAATATCAAAAATAAGTAATCAGGAGATGCAAAAAGAAAAAATTGAAGAAAAAAAGAAAACTGTAAATAAAAAAATACATTATGAAGAAATAAAAAAAGAAAATAAAGCTGAAAAAGAATGGCAAGAACAAGTCGAAGAGGAAAGAAAAAAGAAAGTTGAAATTTGGGCATAAAAATATGAAAATAAAAGTTGATTTAAAAGAATATAAAAAAGAAGAAAAAGAGTCTGGAATTAGAATCAATAAATTCTTAAGTGAATTTGGTATTTTAAGTCGTAGAGAAGCTGACAAATTAATAGCTGAAAAAAAAATACATATTAATGACAGAATTGCCTTATTGGGAGATAGGGTGAAAGAAAATGATTCTGTTTTTATAAATCAAGAACTCAAAAAATTAAAATATTTTATTTATAATAAAAAACGAGGAGAAGAGACTGCTTTTAAAATTATAGACAAAGTACGTTATGAGCCTATTGGTAGATTAGACAAAGAAAGTGAAGGGCTTTTAATTTATAGTAATGATTATAGAATAGTGGAAAAATTACTTAATCCAAAAAATAAACTTGAAAGAGAGTATGTGGTGCGAGTAAGAGAAAAAGCTACTCCCAGAGTTAAAACACTTTTAGAAAAAGGAATTAAAACTAGAGAAGCTTCCTACTCTCCAGCCAAAAAAATAACCTTAGACGAAGAAGACAGAAGCTTTATAAAAATAGTTTTAGTGGAAGGTAAAAAACATGAAATAAGAAGAATGCTCAACGCTTTGAATCTAACCATCTTATCTTTAAAAAGAATTCGTTTTACTTTTATTAAATTAGAAAGATTGAAAGCTGGAGAATTTAGAGAATTAAAAGGAGAAGAATTAAAAAAGTTTTTAGAAAGTTTAAATATAAAATAAAAAAACCGCTATTCAGCGGTTTTTTCTTGTTCCATAAGCCTGTGTCCCATTTCTACAAGGTCCATAAGGCGTTTCAGCTCTTTATGTGCGGTTTTGGTGCCATTCCACGATAACTTATCGTTGAATTTAACCACGCCTTCCAAATGTGCTGAAAGTGATTCTGCTGTACGTGAAGCCTCTTCTGTAACTGGGCCCAAGGTTAGAGGTTCAAATTTCCCTTGTTCATGCATGGGGCTTAATGACTCCCAGTCAGAGACGGAAATCATGTCCCCTTCATCGACAATGATTCTAGCGTCTTCACTCTTAAACCTTTCTAAAGCGATATACGCAATGATTACTTCATTCATTGGATTTAAATTTTAATTAAACAACTATTTTTCTATTTAGTTTATATCATTTTTAAACAACGTTGTCAAATTTAATAAATTAGCTCCTCTTCTTCGATTTTATCCATTTTCTCTAAAATAAATTGTCCCATATCTATACCTGAGCTCTTTAAAATAAAATCTAGTCTAGAATCTTCAAAAAGATTTGGAGAAGTGTGTACGTCTAAAACTTTAATACTATATTCGTGACTGTGTTTTCCGTGTCTATTGGGAGTCTTTTTTTCAATAATGGCTAGATCTACTAAAGCTTGATTTTCGAAAAGAAAAGTCTTATAAATTTCTTCTACTGTTTTTCTAATTTCTTTTTTCAAACTTTCCTCAGCATGAATTAGACATTTTTTATCACACACGTGATCTACTAAATATTTTTCTCTAACCAACCTATTTCTTATCATTTTATCTCCTTTTAAGTTAATAATTTCAGCTGGCGTTGGTATATAAATATTTTCTCCACGATAATTTGGTATAGCTGCGACAGAAACATATCTACCATCAACATGTTCTTCTAAAAGAACCTCTCCTCCGAACTTTAAAATCTGCTTAGCTTTATCAAAAGCTTCCAAAAAAGAATATGTGATAATACTTTTATGATTAAAATCATGTCTTACCTCTTTAACGACTAGAGGTGTTTGAAATCTATTCCAAGCCTCTTCAAGACCTGGTTTTAAACTTTGAATATCTCTAATTAAAATATATCTAGGCACAGAAACTCCTATTTGATTTAAAATTCTTCGTGAATTTACTCTATTTGGAGCAGATATATGATTATCCCTAAAAATCGGTTTAACGTCTAATTTTTGAGCCAAGGCATGATAATCTGCATTTTTGTTACTAGTTAAATCTATGTAAAAATCTGCTTTAGAAAAAACTTTGTGAGCATCAGACGGTATTCCTCTTTCAAACCAATTATTTTGCTCATCGAGAACCACATCAATAACTTCAATTAAATCTTGATATCTGGAAAGAGAAATTATAATATTCGCACCATTTCTCATAGAACGAGAATAGTCGTCTATTCCCCCACGAATAATAGCAATAGTCTTTCTTCTTTCTAACATAAGTTATTTAAATTATACCACAAAGCAAATTAATGCTTAGCTATTTTATTCCTTAAAAACTTATGATAGTTAATAACAAAACGATGAGTTTCTTCATTTAATTTTATAATTTCTTCCTTGTATTTTTCGACTTCTTTTTTATCTTTATCTTTTAAGAATAAAATTTCCCTTGCTTTATGTTTCTCATTTTTTACAACTGAGACAAAGCTAATACTTTGAAATTCTTCTTTGGATAAAATTTCTTTTACTTTATTTGCTATAAAATCTAAATGTGTTTTTCCTCCATCTATAACCAAAATATATGGATATTTCCATTCTTTATGTTTAAATCTTCTTTCTAGAATCTCTATGAGTCCTCCTAAATCATTATTGGTTTTTTCTGCTAATTTAAATTTTTTATATTCACTTTTTTTAAATTCCCCTCCTTTTGAGACACACATAACTCCGACTCTTTGTGTCCCAGATATATGAGAGACATCATAACTTTCTATTCTTGTGTCTAATAAATTCTCTTTTAAGACATTCTCCTTTTTAATTAAATTAATATCTTTTAAATAAGTGAAAGATTTAATTTGATTTAATATTTTAGAAGCTTCTTCAAATTTTTGCTCTTTTGCTTTTTGTTTCATCTTTTTCTCTAAAGACTTTAAAAGACTTTCTATTTTTCCAGATAAAATCTTTTCTATATTTTTTAAATTATTTTGATAGTCTTTTTTCGAAATTGTCCCGATACAAGTTCCTGGGCAAAGTCCTATTTGATAATTAAAACAAGCTCTTTTTTCATTTAATTTACATTTATCTCTATATGGAAAAATCTTTCGTATAAATTTCATTATCTCCATAAGTTCTGCTTTCGAAACAAATGGTCCAAACTTTTTTGAAATATTTAAATTTTCTTTCTTTTCTATTTCCCTTTCTCTCATAACTAAAACTTTAGGAAAATCTTCTTTGGTAAAAATTACATAAGAATAACTTTTGTCGTCTCTTTCTTTTATGTTAAAGAATGGCTGAAATTCTTTTATATACTTTGACTCTAGAATAATAGCCTCTAAAACAGAATTAGTTTTTACATAAAAAATATCTCTGGCATTTTCTATCATGCCAAGAATTCTTGCACCTCTAGTTTTTTGTAAATCTTTAGAAAAATAACTTTCAACTCTATCTTTTAAGATGGTAGCCTTTCCAATATATAAAACGTCCTTCTTTGCCGGTAAATCTTTGGAAGTGTGTTTTTTATCCAGAAAAAAATATACACCACTAGTTTCAGGTAGTTTATATTTTTTAAATTCTCCTTTTTTCATTCTTATAAATATAACAAAACTAAAAAGTAAAACAAAACCCTATAAATCAGAGCTTTATTTTACTTAATAAGCTTGAACCACTTTCCGATAAGAGGTAATGGCCTCTGTCTTTCATCCCAACCATTTAAAAAACCTATGACTATTAAAATAAAAAGTAAAATTTTAAAAGCTGGCATTAGTAGCCAACCAAAAATTGGTAAAATACCTAAAACCGTATATCCAATGAACGCAAAAATTAATAATCCTAAACCTTGATTTGCATGATACTTGCCAACTTTTGAATCAGGAAGCGCTAAAAGAGGTAGAAAAAACAATATGTAAGCAAAAGCATAAAAAATATTATTATTCTCAGCACTTTCTTCTACTTTTTTTTCTTTATTATCTTTTTCCATATTTACTATAATATAACAAATTATTCAAATATTTTTAACTCTTTAAAAACAGATCTATAAAGCTCTATAGTATTTCTGGCCATCCTGTCTGAGAGCATAAATCTGGATCCATCATGAGCAATTCTATTTCTGACCTTGTGTGCCGCCCAGGCTAAATCTATTGTATTAAAACCCGCCATTTTAAGCTTGTCTGCCAAAGTTAAACCTTTATATCCTCTATCAGATAAGACCTCATCTAATAAATTATCTGCCTCTAAAATACCTATTCTCCAAATAGCCTCTTCTTTACCTTGCATATATCCAATCACAGTATTCCATCTGGTCATATACCATTCTTTTCTATCATCCTGATAAACAAATTTTAATTTTTCTTCTGTAGACAAAGGAATATTAATAGCTACTTGTTCGATAGTTTCGGTAGGAGTGTTTGTTTTTTCTATACCAGTATCAAAAGAAGTTTTTATTTTAATAACTTTATTTTCTTTTACAGGGATAATATTTTTTACTTTATAATCTAAAAGAATATCTTCTTTTTCTTTAATTCTAACCACCTCTTCTATCGTTAAATCATTTTCATCAATAGGTAGTCCGGCTATACCTCCAGGCAAACTATTTTCAATTTTATCTTCTTTTTTCTCCAACTCTCTTTCTTGAAAACTTTCTTGGACTTTTAATTTTTCAAGTTCAGCAATCCTTTTGGTTCGCATTTCTTTTCTCTCAACTTCCTTGTCTAACTTTTTCTTTTCTTTGGCTTCATTAACTGGAGCAAGTATAATAAATAACCATTTCAGCATCGAATAGATCAGCCAAATGAGAACAATAAAAGTTAATAAAGTTAATACGTCATTAAAAAAAGCGATTATAGGATTTTGTATTGAGAATTTTAAATTAGAAAACCAAGGATCATTATTTACTTTATTAACAGCAAAATCTACATCGGCTGGATTAAATCCATAATTAGTCGAACCGCTACTATGTACGACATTATTCCCGTTTCCCCACCCAAACAAATTTTGTCTTAAAGTATCCCACCATGAAAGTTTTTCAGCGTTTCCGCTTCCCAAATAAAACACGTTAGAGTTTGGGTCTAACCCAAAATTTCCACCAGAAAAACCAGGGTCTTTTATCCAACCTCTATCACGGAGCCCGTCCCAAGCGTCATATTGATGATCGGCTAAATATTGTGCTTTATCGATTCTTAATATCCAAAATAAAAATACATAGCGAATAGCTAAAAGAATATTATAAGCAATGTTGAAAATATAGTCTAAATTAAAAGAATACATGCTCTTATGATATAAAAATTATATCATAATTTAAGCTTTTACTTTTGTATAAAATCTTCAAAATCTTTAGAGATTTTAAGTAATTTTTTATCTTCAAAAAGATTCCCTATTAGATGAATTGCTTTTGGGAGATTGTCTGGATTAACTTCTTCTCTTTTCGTCGTTGGAATAGAAATCGCTGGAGCACCAATTATATTGGCTGGTACAGTAAATAAGTCCGCCAAATACATAGACAAAGGATTGGTTATCTCTCCAAATTTCCAAGGAAGCATAGCTGAAGTTGGTGTCATAACTACATCCACTTCTTCAAAAACTTTTTCAAATTCAGCCTTTAAAATCTCTCTAGCTATAACAGCTTTATTATAATAAGCATCAAAATATCCAGCTGATAAAATATAAGTCCCTAGCAATATTCTTCTTCTAACCTCATTTCCTAAACCTGCTGTTCGTGAATTGGTAAAATTTTCTACTGTATTACCTCCCAAGACAGAAAGTCCATATCTTACACCATCGTATCTTCCCATATTTGAAGAAACTTCTGCTGGGCAAAGTATATAATAAATTGCTAAAGCTTTATCCATGTTTGGTATATCTACCTCTTTAACTTCATACCCAAGAGTTTTAAAATTCTTAATCTGAGTTTCAAAATCTTCTAAAATTTTAGAATCTATACCTTTTTTGATTTCTTCTTTATTTAAAATTTTAGGAACCCCTATTTTCTTTTTTATATTTAAATTTATTTCTTTTCTTTTTTCTTCTGGGATACTAGTCGAATCTTTTTTATCAAAAAATGAAAGAATATCAAAAAAAGATTCAGCGTCATCGACATTAGTTGTAAAAGTTCCAATTTGGTCTAAAGAAGAACCCATAGCAATAAGCCCGTATCTAGAAACTGAGCCGTAAGTTGGTTTAAAACCTACTAAATTACAAAAAGCTGATGGTAGGCAAATAGAGCCTCCCGTATCAGAACCTAGAGCCAAAGGTACATATTTTGCCGCTACAGACGCAGCAGAGCCCGCAGATGAGCCTCCTGGTACTCTTTCTAAGTCTACAGGATTTTTAGCTGGACCATATGCTGAAGTTTCTCCAGAGCTTCCCATAGCGAACTCATCCATATTTGTTCTACCTAAAAGGATTACTCCTTTTTCTTTTAATTTTTCTATAATACTAGCGTCATAAGTCGCTTTATAATTTTCCAACATTTTAGAACCAGCTGACACTTTTTCTCCCGCGACAAGAATATTATCTTTTACTAAAATTGGAACACCGGTCCAAAGTTCCTCTTTTCCTTCATCTATCATTTTCTGAGCTTTATCAATCTGGTCATTAATAAATGCTGCTGAATAAAAATCTATAACTGCATTTAAGTTTTTATCTTCGGAGACTTTATCGTTGAATTTCTTTTCATTATTTTTAATAGTCTCAATAGACTGATCGACTAATTGTCTGACAGTAATTTTTTTTGAAATTAAATCTTGATGAATTTCTTTTAAAGTTTTCATACTATTTTTCTTTATTCTTATACTTATCCAAAACTTTAGAGACTTCGACATAGTCACCATTTCTAATTGGTGCATTTTCTAAAAGTGCTTCTGTGTATTCATTAGCTTCGTTTAAGACATTGTCTTCGCGAGTAGTATTTTTATTTACAGAATCAATAAACTGTTTTCCATAATTTTCTCCACCTGAAGCTTCTACTTTTCCACTTGCCATTTCAGAGACCTGTCCCACATATTCCAAAATATCTTTCATTTCAACAAGAAACTTTTCTTTTTCTTCTTCGGTTAATGATAGTCTAGAAAGCATTGCCACATTCTCCAAATCTTCTTTTGTAAATTCAATTTTAGACATAAATATTCCCCTATTTTACCAGAAAAAACCTTATTTTAAAAGTGCTCTACACTTTTCAATTCTTGATCTTGTACAGTGTCATTGTTATCAAAAACAAATCTTGCCTTTACAAGTTCGTTCTCTAAAACTTTTGGTAACCAAAAAATATCATCAGACCACATATTGTGAAAAGGTATATCTCCCACTAAAAACCATTTAGGATTCATTTCTTCAGATTCTTCCGGATGTCCTTTCCATTCTTCGCAAAAGAAAGTAAAAACTTTTTGATTCCAATCTGGTTTTTCAGAAAAAATAAATTCCAATTCTGCTACCTTTTTCATATCTAAAACCTCTACCCCTATTTCTTCTAAAACCTCCCTTTTACAAGCTTCCTCTACAGTTTCATCTTTTTCCACTTTACCACCGACACCATTATATCTTCCAACCCCAAAGCCTCTTTTCTTCATAGAAAGACAAATTCTGTTAATTTTATTATTTTTCTTTTCTATCAAAAATAATAAGGTTGCCAATTTCATAAATTTATTTTATTAATTTATTAAACTCTTCTTCATTTATTATTTTTATTCCGAGTTCTCTCGCGGTTTTTTCTTTAGTAGAGATTTTTCCATCTTCATTTTCTCCAAGCAAAAGATAATCTGTTTTTTTGGAGACAGAAGAAGAGACTTTACCCTGCAAGCTCTCTATTTTACCCTGAAACTCCTCTCTTGGCTTTGAAAGAGCGCCTGTAATTACAAACACCTTACCCTGTAAAATACCATTTTTACCCTCTTCTTTTTCTTCTAAATTTTCTAAAAAGATAATATTCAAAATTTTTCTTAAAAACTCTTTATTCTTTTTATCTTCAAAATAATCCATTAATGACTCTAAACTTTTTTCCCCTATTCCCTCTACACCAAAGATTTCTTTTAACTCTACTATAGTCTTGGATTTTCTTTCTTTTATTAACTCTAAAACTTTATTTTGAAGATTCTCAAAAGTTTTAAATTTTTTAACTAAATCTTTTGCTGTAGTTTCTCCTATTTGTCTAATTCCTAAAGAAAAGATAAATTTATGAAGTGGAATATTTTTAGATTTTTCTATAGCATTTATTAAATTCTCGGCACTCTTTTCCCCAAAGCCCTCCAATCCTTCTATATCTTCTTTTTTTAATTTAAAAATATCTAAAACATTTTTAATTAAACCAAGATCATAAAATTCATCAACAATTTTTTCTCCCATGCCGTCAATATTAAAAGCTTTTTTTGAAACAAAATAGGAAAAATATTCTCTATGTTTAGCTTCACAATCAGAATTTTTGCAAAATAGTCCAGTTGAAAATCCTGATTTATTAACTTTATTTTCTTCTCTTTCTAATTTTGAATTACAAACTGGACAGTTTGTTGGCATTTTAAATTTCTGACTATTTTTTGGACGAAGCTCTTTAATCACTGAAACAATTTCTGGGATTACATCTCCCGCTTTTCGTACAATCACAGTATCACCTACTCGCACGTCTAACCTTTCTATTTCATAACTATTATGAAGCGTAGCTCTTTTTACACGAGATCCATAAACCAAAACTTCTTCTAGTTCAGCTACTGGTGTAGCAACTCCGGTTCTTCCTATTTGAATAGTTATTCCTAAAACTTTTGTAGAAACTTCTTCGGCTGGAAATTTGTAAGCTATACCACCTCTTGGAGATTTAGCTGTAAAGCCAAGTCTTTTATCAATTTCTCTTTCATTTATTTTTACAACCAATCCGTCTATTCCAAATTCTTCACTCTCTCTTTTATTTTTCCAAGCTTCATACATCTTTTCTACTTCCTCTAAATTGTCACAGACTTTATAATCATCATTTACTAAAAAATTATTCTTTTTTAAAAAGACTAATTCTTCTTCTTGATTTTTAAAATCTCCACCTTCAATATCATAAGCAAAAAGCTTAAGATTTCTTTTAGCAACCACACTAGTATCAAGCTGTCTTAAAGTTCCAGCTGCTAAATTTCTTGTGTTAGCGTACTTTGTTAATCCTAATTCATCTTGCTCATTATTTATTTTTTCTAAATCACTTTTCTTAATCCAAGCTTCACCCATTACAGTTAAAGAAATATTTTCTTTTAATTTTAAAGGTATGGACTTTATCATTTTTACATTTTCTGTAATATCTTCGCCAATTTCTCCATCGCCTCTTGTTGCTCCTCTAACTAAAATCCCATTTTCATAAGTCAAAACAACTTTTAATCCATCAATTTTTAATTCAGAAATATACGAAAAAGTTTTTTTTAGATTTTCTTTTTCTAAAAATCTTAAATTTCTCTCTTCCCATTTTTTTAATTCTTCAAAACTAAAAGCGTCGTCATAGCTCCATTGTTTAACTTCGTGTTTTACTTTTTCAAATTTATCTAAAATCTTTCCTCCGATTCTATTACTTGGACTATTTTCACTTTGGAATTCTGGATTTTCTTTTTCCAATTTCAAAAGCTCTTCAAAAAGAGTGTCGTAAACACTATCTTCAATTTCTGGATTATCTAAAACATGATATAAATGTTGATGTTTTTCAATAAGTTTTCTCAGGTCGATAATCCTTTGTTTTACATCTTTTTCAGAGTTTTTCATTCCTAGATTATAGCAAATTTAAGCTATAAAATTAATTGCTAGAATCTCTAAGTATTGTTCTACTAACTGTATTTTTATTATTTAAATCACAACTAGAATAGCCTGTAGATAGGATACTGTATTTCCCAGTTAACAAGGTTTGTCCTGGTACACTACTTGGAAGATGTTTTTTATAAAAATCAACAAGAACACATCGCGTTATATCTTTATTGTTAGAGTCTTTTTCTTTAATAATGAGACCGAAAGTGGTAGTGGCTTGAGTTGTGTCTCCAACAATATAATAAGAAGATTTTTGATTGGCTAAATTTGAAATAACAGCATTCCTATTAGTAACATATCCAGCAGAAGAAGCGTCGACAGTGTCTTTAAAAACCTGATTATAAGTTCCGTCTCTACTCGCACAAGAAATTCTGGTCTTAAAATTATTAGCGTAAGTCACGGCGTTTGGAATAGAGCTTGTAGCAAAGAAAACATTAGTTAAAGCGTTGTTGTCAAAATCTTGTTTTGCATTAACATTGACGCGATTAAGGAAGAGTGAAACACCTTTAGAATTATCCCTAAACACATTATCTATATATTGGGCACACTCAAGTCCACTGTCTGCAGCAAAATAAGCTTCTCTATTATTAGCAACTATTCTCGAAAACAACATTTCTTTTTCTAAAATTCTAGCAATAGTTAAAGCGATTGATAAAATAACAGCCGAAAGTACCAATGTCATTATTAAAATATACCCTGGCTCAGTTTTATTTTTTTTATTATTTTGTTTTTTATTAAAAATTTTATCTTTCATATATATAATCAACTACTTTTACAAATCTTTTTGGGGCGTAATAAACTTCGACTTCTATCCTTAGAGAACTATCTGAGATTTTTGTTAATCTGGTAGTTCTTTTAAAGTCTCCAGGACCACCCTGAGAACAATTGTATCCCCCATAAAGAGCGCTGTATTTTAAAGTTGCACAGTCTGAAGCGCTAGATGGAGGTATAGTAAGTGTATTAAAAAAAGAATTGTTATCTAAATAAAGATTTGTGTTAAAGATTGGGGTTACGTTTCTCAAAAATAAATTCCAAGCTATACTATTTGGACTTGAACCAGAAACTTGTAAAAGTACTTTGTCCACTGGAAGATTTGCTCCTAAAAAATTACAAGTCGCTGAATCTATAGTTAACCCATCTTCACTAAAATTATATGAAATATTTTTACAAGCCAAAACAAAATTGTCTCTATGTGCTCTAAAATTCTCAACCATTTCTTCAGCAAGAAAAGCTGCGGCGATTCTATTTCTTTCCTGTCTTATATTATTTATAGAGTTAACAATTAAACTCAATGGACCAATAACAGCCATAACAACAATAATCATTGCAACCATAGCCTCAATCAAAGTAAACCCTTTTTGATTTTTATTTTTTAAAATTTTCATATTAATTGTCTAATAATCTTTGTGTAATTGCTGTTTGTGCAGAAAAATCAGTAGTTTTTATAACGGCTCCATTTTTCTTTATAGAATAATCTATAATTCCTGTAATATTTAAAATTACTTTTGCTTGTAGATAATCGTTTGCGGAAACTCCTTTTAAATTAAAGTTAAAACTATCGACCTTGAAACCAGTTGAGGTTAAAGGAACATCACCAAAAGTTGTGTCCCTAGTAAATGGAGCTGTTGCATTAGCTCTTGTATATTCGAGTTGATTTACAGTGGAATTTGTAATGTTGTAATAATAAACTATTCTTTTATTTGGCCAACCTTGAGGAATAAAAGCAAAAGCGTTACACTTTCCACTTATATCACTATTATCAAAAAGACTGTTTAAGGTAGTGTAATTACTTGTAGCGGGAAAATTGCCTGTATAATTAGCACACTTGTATTCCGAACCAAATTTTATTTCTCTACTCATGGTATCTAAAACCAAATTAATATTATCAGTGGTTATTCTGCTTCCAGAAACTCTATCGTATCCATTTTGAGCAGCAAAAAGAACAGTAAAAGCTCCGATGGTTACAATTGTAAAAACTGTTGTGGCGACCAAAAGTTCCACCAAAGTATATCCTGGAAGATTTTTAATTATATTTTTATTTAAAAAGTATTTTTTCATAAAATTAAATTATTGACAAGGTCCTGAAGCAAAAGAAATTTGTCCAACATAATGAATATCTATTCTTTTCTTATGTTTTCCGTTTAGAGAAGTAAGTTCAAAACAAACTCTATTTATCTTGACCCCTGTTGCTGGTATTGTATTTATATACGTAGTTGGGACAGTTGGATTCGGTATAGCAAATACTGCGTAAGATTTTGGTTTTAAAAAATAAACAGCAACTTTTGTGGCTGAAGAATAGGTAGAGCAACCATTAACACAAATTCTAGTAAAAGAGTTTTTAGAATCTAGAAGTAAATTTTGTTCTGGTTTAGAAGAAAGAGTTTCTGCTATAGAAAATGTATCTGTATTAGTTTTATAAAATGGTTCTATTTTATTTTTACTACTCAGATCTAAAAATATACCGTAACCTACATTAGGAGTAGAAACTGAATCTGAAGCAACAAAACCTGAGGTCTTATTTTGCATTTCTCTAATCAACATTGTTACAGAGTTAACATCATTTAATAAAGAAGATGTGAGTTCAGTGTATTTAACAGAAGCAGCCATTGTTCCCACACTTAAAATAGAAATAATAGTGAGGACCAAAAGCATTTCTACCATGGTATAACCCTTGAGAAATCTATTTAGCTTATTGTTTTTCATTATTAATATTTTAACACAAAATTAACTTTGGGTCTTAAAAGAAAAGCGAAGACATTCCTATTATGTCTAGTTGTAAAAACATTACTATAATTGTAGCTAAAATTATAAATGGAGCAAAAGGAATTTGTGATTTTTTATGATATTTTTTAGGTCTAAGATAAAGTAAAATTAAAGAAATAATTGCTCCCATCCAAACAGAAACTAAAAATATAGAAAGCCCAAACACAAAACCAGCTAAATATCCTACTCCGAAATATATTAAAATATCTCCAAAACCAACAGCTTTCTTTTTTGAAAATATATAAATTAAAAAGAATGGCAAAGCTATAAGGAATCCAGAAAATAAATCTAACCAAAATAATGTTGTTAAACCTCCATACACCGCTTGATAATTAAAAGCTTTATAAGCTTCAAAAGCTAAACCTATTACGATTAAAATCAAAGCATAATTTGTTGGCACCAATTTATTTTTTAAATCATAATTAAATATAACCCCAAAGACTATAAACAAAAGAGCAAAAAAGAATGCTAAAACTATACCTAAAATTAAACTTTTTTCACTCCCAGAAATAAAGTAATCTTTTAAGAAAACTTGATAAGCTAGAATAGCAAAAACCCCACCAGCCACTTCTATCCAAAAATGTTCCGCACCAATTTTAGTTTTGCATTTCCTACATTTTCCACCTAAAAATAAATAAGAGAGCACTGGTATAGTCTCAAACCAAGTTAGTTTTTTTGCACAAGACTGACAAATACTACCTCCTTTTATATAAGATTTAATATAAAGTCTATCTACGACTACTCCAACAAAACTACCCAAAGCTGCTCCGATAAAAAATAGAAAGATATAGAGAATAATATTCATATAAGTGATTTTTATAAATACATTTTAACATATTTTGATTCTTAAAATAAAAAACAAAACCCTAATGAAAGGGTTTTGTTTTTAGAAAATATCTATCCTCTTATATCGTACATACAAGCAGAAGTATCCCCGGCACACTTTTTATCTGTGTCAGTATATCCTGCAGTATTTGGAGTACCACGTTCAGATTGTAAAAACTTAGCTAAAGTAGAATCTGGTTCAGTGGTTGTTCCTCTAACAGTTACAGTTCCACTTCCAATAAAACAAGCTGTGTCTGAAGGGGTTGTACTGAAACCTCTACACTTTGCAGCTCCTTCTAGAGAAGGACTGGCGGTTTCAAGGTGAACATAGAGATGGTATCCCATGACTCTACCTCCAACTTCATAAGCTGTATAGTGGTATTTATTAGGATCAGCAAATGTTGTAGTTGTTGCGTAATTCTTTGGAATTCCACCTTGGATTTCTGTGTTTAATTGATCTAAAGTTGTCGGATAACTTCCACCATTTGAGTCTGCATACATCATTAAGCTTGATTGAATAGATTTCATTTCTGAAATCTTTTTAGCGTCACGTCCTTTTCTGAGAGCTGTTTGAAGAGGAGCATAAACGATAGCAGCTAAAATACCGATA